>JAUWCK010000276.1 GCA_030609345.1 Methanosarcinales archaeon
GCGCCGCCGGTCACCAGAACGTTTCTCCCTTCGATCATAATCTGACTTCGTCGTCACTGTTTTAACTTTTCCGGGCAGAGCGGGGGCGTCACGTCATCTGGTGCTCTGGTTCTGACCAGTGCGTTTTTAGATATTCGAAACTTGGATGTCATCCGGTACTTACTCGAGTATTGTGTGGATATCCGCATATAAAACCACGAGATTACACAAGATTAACACAGAAATCTTGTGGAAATCTGTGTAATCTTGTGGTTCCTACCACAAGTTACCCGAGCATGTACGTCATCCGCGGGTGTTTGACTGGTAATCCCCTAAAACTCAAGATATGGCGACTGCGAGAGCACAGAGATTCCATCATCCGATAGTTGCAGCACGCGCACCTGATTGATGGTGGCTGAGCCGCGGTGTTTCGCCACATGAATCGAGCGCTGGAGGTTGTTTCCGACACGCACCATGCCAAGATTGGTGATCGAATCGGAACTGTATGCGATGATCTCATCCACACCATAGATCGTGCCGCTTGTGATGATACAGGTAGCAGGAGCCCTTCGCAGGACGCCGAAGACGTCATCAACCATACTCTTTAACCTGTATCTCGATTCTATAGCCAGGAATATAGCTTCCAGTGAATCGATGAATATCAAATCCGGATTTACATTCTTTATCTTGCTTTCAAGCAACTTCTTAAAACTCTTGATCAGTTCATCAGGTGAGATCTCCACGGTCTTCTGTAGCCGCAGACTCGGGTCCGCGATATCGACGAAGATGACCTTACCCTCTTCCTCGAGTTTCCAGAAATCCCATCCAAACGACGTGTACCATTCTCTCTTTATGTATTCAGCCTCTTCTGAGGTAAGAACGATCATCCCGGTCTTGCCTTCCTTTACGCCGTTATATATGAACTCCCCGCCGAAAGCCGTCTTGCCTGTGCCAGACCCGCCGATGACCACGTTCACAGACCCCTTGAAAAAACCGCCTCCGAGCAGCTCATCGTATCCGGGTATGCCGGTCTCCATCCGTTGCATCAATCGCTCATCATCCATTACGATCACCACATCTTGGTTTATGCTGCTTGTTGAAATATCTTTTCATGGACACCCCTTCAACCGGTAGATTCTAACCGATCCAGTGTAGACGCATTCGAAATAATCCTCGTTCTCGAACTTGTCCAGACCTCCGCTCTCGTCGTACCGGTCGCGTTCGGCAGCCCCAATGTAGATGTAACTGACATTATATTTATCCAGCAGATCGATCGCAAGAGGTATGTCAGGGGTGTTGTAGATCCTATCAGCGTCTTTTACCCTCGGCCCTATCTCATCCCAACCGCGCCCCCACATAATTTCGTGCCATCTCCATCCGATGAGGGTCGGCAAGCCAGTGAATGCAGAGACCCTCGAATCGGTGGAGTAACTATTCCTGCCCGGAGCCTCCAGAATGACTGGCGTTCCTGCAATCTCCCTGCGGATCCACGAGATCGCCCGATACTCGCCCTTGTCAGACAGATTCAGATACTCTGTCCCGTCAAGCGATGGCGGATTGTGGTCGAGCGATATCCTCTCGGCTGTGATGGTGAGTGAACATATAATAGAGGAGGCGAAGAGTATGCAGAAGAAGACGA
>JAUWCK010000257.1 GCA_030609345.1 Methanosarcinales archaeon
GTCAAGTCCGGTCGATCTCACAGGCATCGGCGTCAAGATCAGCCAGTTCTTTGAGCACTTCTGGATGGAGATGCATCTGCGGGAGACAAGATTATGCATCAATTCCTTGTCAACGATCCTGATGTATTCCAACCTCCAGACCGTGTTTCGGTTCCTGCATGTCTTCACCGGTCGCATAAAGGCAGCAAATGCGCTCGGCATATACGTGATCGAGGAGGGGATGCATGATGAGAAGACCATCGTGACGCTGAAACAGTTGTTCGATGGCATGATCGAGATCAGGGAGAGCGAGGAGGGATATCAGATACGGGCTGTCGGGTTTACGCCAAAACCAACGCCGTGGTTTGACTATGAGATCGATGGCGCGAATATTGTATTGCGGGGTTAGCACAGATGATAGAGACTGGAATACCGAAACTGGACGATTACCTGCATGGTGGAGTCCCTAAAGGGAAAACGCTTGTGTATTATACGTATCCCGGAGTTGAGGGCACTGTATTCGGGATGCAAAGCCTGTGCCACGTTATATCAAACGGAATGAGTGGTGTTTACGTCGCATCGAGTACCGAGCCGCACAGGATCAGGGAACAGTTCAACGAGTTTGGATGGGATGCCGAGGAGTACGGGGATCGATTCGCCATCATCGATGCGTTCTCCGGATTGATCGGCGCGGATTCGCATGAACGGTATGTCGTGGCTGACCCCGAAGATGTTAGGAGTCTGACACAGTGCATCAAGAATGCGATGGAGGACCTGCATGAACCTGGCGTTATCGTATTCGAATCGCTCTCGACGATCATGGACCTGTGTGGAGAGTCAGAAACACTCGACGCCATTGAGGAGTGGAACCAGTATGCGATGCTCTATGACCATGCGATGATCTACAATTTTACGGCATGGCCCTATTCAGATGACACGTTACTATCCATAAAAGAAGATGTTTGCGATTCTACCGTTTCTGTTGGAGGGATTGCGGGCGAGGTTATCTTTGGGCAGTATTTTGGAGTATTGAAGGCGAACTGGACAGATGCGATCCGGAAGTGTGTATTATTCAAGGTTTTAAAGCCGGGAGGCGTACGTGCGTACATCCCGAAGATTCTGGTCACAGGACCGTTTGACGCGGGTAAATCCACGTTTGTGCATGCGCTCTCGACCAGAGCGGTATCTGTGGATCGGCTCGGCACAACCATAGCGCTCGACCACGGACATGTGGACCACAAAGGATTTGCTGCCGATATCTTCGGAACTCCGGGTCAGGCGCGGTTCGATCCGATCATAAAACTGATCAGCGGAGAGGCGATGGGGGTCTTCCTTGTTCTGGACTCGACCAGAGCCGAGGACTTCACACGCGGCAGGCAGATGCTCGAGATCACCAGATCGTTTGGGCTGCCGGTTGTGATCGTCGCAAACAAGCATGACTGTGATGGCGCGCTTACGCTGGAAGATATCAGGGGCAAGCTCGATATGCCAGAGAACATTCCTGTCATGTCAGCGGTCGCAACCACTGGCGAGGGCGTCTTTGAGGCGTTCGAGATGTTGATCGATATGGTTATGGAGGTGGGATAAAATGTCGGCATCATCGACATCAGAGATGCTTGGGAAAGTACTCGCCGATCTCGGGAAGATTGGCGATGTTGAGGCGAGCGCGGTGGCAACGAGGGACGGTCTTCTCATGAATGCTGATATGCACAACATGGGAGATCCGGAGACGTTTGTTGCGATGTCAGCAACGATGCTCGGTGCAGCAGAGACCGCGGCAACCGAACTCGACAAGGGTATACCGAACCGTGTGATCGTGGAAGCCGACGACGGGAAGTTGATATGCATGGGCGCAGGTCCAAAGGCGCTCCTTGTGGTGATGACAGCGCCGGAAGCAGGACTTGGACTGGTTCTCGTTGAGATGATGAAAGCCGCCGAAAAGGTCGGGAAATTGATATGAATAAAGACGTGGAACCATGACCATGAAACCGCTCATCAACATCGGAAAAAGTGGGGTTACAGACCAGGTCGTAAGCGAGATCAAGGAGCAGATGAAGGGGAAGAGTGAGATCAAGATAAGGATCCTTCGGAATGCTCCGGCAAGCGCAACCGAGACTGCCAGCGAGGTTGCATCGAGAACTGGATTTAATGTTGAAGATGTGCGCGGGCGTACAGCTATACTCTCGCGATGATGCACTCATTGCACCGCTTCCTTGTGCAGTACTGTTTTCCGTACAGAACGATCAGTGCATGAAACTCCTGGTAGAGATGTGTGTCCCGCGGTAGCGAGTCCTCGAAGTGCCTCTGCAGCGTCTCGTATCCGCCTGTAACTCCGATGCACTCGCAGATCCTTTTTGTGTACGCATCGATCACAAAGATTGG
>JAUWCK010000217.1 GCA_030609345.1 Methanosarcinales archaeon
ATATCTGACACCCCAGCCACTCCCCACGAGATGGGACCGCGGCGATTTGAACGCCGGTCGCCAGATCCCCGACCTGGCAGGATGGACCAAGCTACCCTACGGTCCCGCTACGCGAGTTCTCGTAATCGCTGAATGTCGCTCATCGTCTCTTCGTTGGATACCTTCTTGTCACTTTCGAGCAGTTCCACGATCTGGCGGAGCGGAACGCCGAGCTTATACACCTTGACAGGTCGGCCCTTGCCGGTCTTCTTCTTCTCTTCTCGCTCTGAGATCCATTTGTTCGCACGCAGCACGCGCATGGCAGCGCTGACCTCTGGCTGTCTGATGGCGGCAGCGGCTTCGAGATCTCGGGACGTCATCTCGGTTGTGCTGGAGAGACATGCGATGGTTCTCGATACGATCTTTGGCAGTCCAAGACCCTGCAGCAGTTCTGCAATTTCGTGTTCGTGTTCGCCCATTACCTGTATCGACAGTTCTTTCATAATATTCACCTTAATATAAGTCGGCTCTGTTCACTTATAAAGTTTGTGCATAAAATATAAAGAAGGGGATGCGTTACACTACAAGTCCGCGTGCGTGTGCCAGTGACAATCCGATCTGCGAGGAAACGTCCGCATCGGTGACATCGAGATGCCCCGGATACAGCACTTCCGGATCGAGCGTTGTGAGCAGTTCTATCGAACGGATAAGATCAAAGAGATCGCCCCCGAGATCGCATCTCCCGATCCCGCCGTCCGGGAATACGGTATCTCCGGAGAAGAGACTTCTGGTCTCTGATTCGTATAAACAGATACCGCCTGGCGTGTGGCCCGGCGTATGGATCACCTCCAGCATAAAATTGTCCGATTCAAAGATCTCCCCGCCATAGAGCAGTATGTCAGGACTTATCTCTGGCGCGCGTTCGCCAAAGAGCGTCGACACTGTCGCATAGTCATCGTCAAGCAGTTTCGCATCCTCTTCGTGGATTGCGATCTTTGCACCGGTCATCCGGGCGATCTCTGGTGCCGCGCAGGTGTGGTCGAAGTGACAGTGCGTGAGTATGATCAGTTCAATATCGTATCCTGCGACCTCCATGGGGTCGATCCCCGCATCTATGAGGACTGTTCCATCGATCAGGTACGCGTTTCCGTATCGTGAGAACCTCTGCACATCGAGTTTGTTGTTGTTTGGTTTCATATATTCCGGGTTTGATTGAATTGTGGGTTGGGTTAGAGGGGGGTGGTTAAAAAGATTCGGTTGGGGTGGGGGACGTTGCGGATTAGGGTGATCCGTGTCATTTGTGTTTCAGTTATTTGTTTTCGGTTTCGATCTGGGCGGGGATGCGTATATGAAGTATTGTGGATATATTAGAGATGGGTAAAATTCGCGCCGCTCGTTATGCATCAACGATCGAAGGGGATACAAATGAAAGAGACTCACAAGAAAATAAGACAAGAGTTAGGTGCGCTCGTAAAGACTGGAACGGAATTGGCGCAAAGCATAGAAGATCATTCAAAATTCTTGCCCGGATACCATGGATGGTATACCCGATCATTGGCTGTTGTCCGCCATCTTCTCCCAGATCGTCTTGCAGAATTTGAACGCTTATACCATCTGGATAACCGTAAGAATATTGATGCTTCGACTTATACTATCGAGGATTATCTGCATGCGCGGTGCATTCCGGGAGGTGTCGAAAGAGACGGGGTTGTTTTACTTACCGCAATCAAGTTTGCAAATCAGATTTATATATTAAAATCAGCAGCCTCGCGTTTAGACGATATTCTATCCAATATTCAAGGAATTCTTCAAGCTGATCTTTTTGATTCCGAAATTGACGCTGCTAGAGACCTCATGAAGAATGGTCATCTTAGAGCGGCGGGCGCGGTTGCTGGGGTAGTACTTGAGAGTCATCTTGCCAAAGTATGCCGAACTCATGGAGTGGCAATAAGTAAGAAGAATCCAGTTCTGTCAAATTTTAATGATCTTCTTAAAAAGGAGGATATTTTCAACAGTCTTACGTGGAGTGGGATACAACATCTTGGAGCTATTAGGAACCAGTGTTGCCATTCCAAAGATCGAGATCCGACTCCAGATGAAGTACAGGAACTTATTGACGGAGTGGATAAAGCTATTAAAACAATTGTATAATATGATTTAATACCATTGGTGCATAACACAGCACATATGCTGCGGGATCATGCCATCGTTCTTCCAGGTATTGTGCCTGCAATCACCTGACAATATGCTGCTGAAAACGTTAAGTGAAATCGCGGACGAAAGAAAGAGCGTACAATGATCTGGATGGGAAAACCCAATAATGACGAAACTGAACTCCCAAACCAACTCACAATCACCCAAGGAAAACATAGGAGAATAACCTAAACCATGTCTCTACTGCCACAAACAGACATCGACGTCATAACAAAACGACTGAACCGACCACCCAACCCGGTCGAGGAAGGCTGCTTCCTAAACCTCTGGAGCGAGCACTGCTCGTACCGATCGAGCGCGAAGCACCTCCGCACGTTCCCGACCGTTGGCGACCGCGTCATAATCGGTCCGGGCGACGACGCGGCAATCGTCCGCCTGAAAGACGACCTCGTCCTCGCAATCGGGATGGAGAGCCACAACCACCCGTCCTACGTGGACCCCTACAACGGCGCGGCAACAGGCGTCGGAGGAATCGTCCGCGACATCCTCTCGATGGGCGCACGCCCGATTGCTCTCATGGATCTCCTGTACTTCGGGATGCCTGACCAGCCAAAGAACGTGTACCTCTTCGAGCATGTGATCGAGGGCATCGCGGGCTACGG
Organism: Methanosarcinales archaeon; assembly: GCA_030609345.1. Next base: position 2,796 of record JAUWCK010000217.1, read on the forward strand.
GAACTGCATCGGCGTTCCTGTGGTGCGCGGGGAGACCTGCTTCGACAGCGCATACTCAGGTAACCCGCTCGTAAACGTGGTCTGCGTCGGGCTTGCGCACCAGAAGGATGTCGTGACCGCAACCGCACAGCGCGCTGGCGATGC
>JAUWCK010000046.1 GCA_030609345.1 Methanosarcinales archaeon
CAGCCATCAGCCCGACTACGGTTGTTCCGAATGCGATTATCAGGTTGTTGGCAAGCGTATCGATGTCGCCGGCACTCAGTCCGAGGAGCGCGGGACCCATCGGTATCAGCGTCCCCATCAACCCGAACATCGGTCCGACCCTGGCAACGAACCTTGAGCGTTCGAGTTTCTTTGTCATCTCGAAGTTGATGTCCTGCAGCAATTTTTCCACCCTCACCTCCAGCACCCCTCTATCGGAACATCCTCGGTACAGGAAAGCGATGCGGTACAGAAACTCGTGCACGAACGAATTCGAGCAGTTCTGCCCGAGTATGCCAAACGCGCCTTCCGGGTCGCTCTCTTCCAGTTTCGCCCTCGCCCTGACTGCGCTCTCCTCCATCCTTCTGAGATCACGATGGCGGTTGCGCCACTCAAACAGGAATCCACCAAGCTCGATCAGACTCCCTGCAATCAGGATGATTAGCACGATCATCACCGGGTAAAGCAGGTTTGTTGAGACTATGGAGATTATCTGCTGCAGCGCATTCGGAATTTCGTACGCCAGTAATGTTGCGGTATCAGTCATTATCGGTAGATGCTATGACCATCGGGTATATATAGATTTTGGCACTACTTAATGTTACTCTATTGCATCAGTTTACGTGAGTATATATTCATCATTCTGATAATATATTCTGCTAATTATCGCTTCCTGTGCTGAATCCTGTATAGCTTCGTTGTTCTGCGAGATTAACGCATAGGCGTTGCCATCTGCGTGTTTCACAGTAGGATTACCCAGAATATAAGAGGTGACCATGAAAACCATCAGCTAAACATTGCTACTTCATTTTTCGGTGAGCACTTAGAAGCCAGCCCCAGTATATGATTGTGGTTATCAGTGCGATCGTCACCCCGATTGCCACAAGTGCCTCGTGCCAGTGTACATATTTAAAAGCAAGATCAGGCGCCACCGTACCCAGCAATCTCATCTGGATGCCGATGAAAAGAAAGAGCGACGCAGCATAATATGAGAGGTAATACGGTTTTATACGCAGAGCTTCGCCAAGTTCCTCGCTGAACCGTGCAAGCACATAGAATACAGACATAAGCACAACAACCACGACCGCCCACATAATGGCAGAGATCATTTCTCAACCCTCATCATGATGTTATACAGCATAATTGTGAGTATGCTCAGTAGTATCGCTCCGACACAGGCGAGAATGACCCCATCATAATCGAGCACACACAGTACTGCGGACGATAGAAATAGTATTACAGGCACCAGGAACCAGTTACAATGGGTCTCCCTGCCGACGTTGAGCTGGTAGAACCTGCTGATCGCAAATAGAAAAAACGTTATGGCGGACGCAAGGATCAAGGAATATGCCTCGAGAACGATCCCGATATTCGCCATAAACTCATCTCCTTCTTCCAAACACCTTATCAAATGCCTCTGCTCTCGTTAATGTCGGTACTCCGCTGAATATGCCTTCATACCTCTTGAATGATGCCTCATCGGTCTTGACTTTCATGCCCTGCTCTGTGATCTCTGCCTCATGGATGCCCGCGTCATGTGCACTCCCGCGCATCTTCAAGACCGAGACCGCCCGTAAGAGTTCCGATGCAATCTCAACATATCGAAGCGTGATAACGGTATCCATGACATGCGAGACACCGCCTTCAGTGACCTTTGTCGAGCCGAGGAGGTCTTTTGTCTCGTTTGTGAAGACCGTCGTAATGTTTCTTGATTTGAGATACCTCGATGATTTCTGGATGTACTCAACATTATCCTCATCTGGCGAGAAGTCGTTAAACCCATTGATCGAATCTATCAGGACTCTTTCGACACCGAACTCCATAATACAGTCATGTGTCCGGAGCAGGCTCTCTCCTGCATACACATCTTCATGAGCGGGATACTGGATGTGCAGCATATCATCCTCCTCAAGAGACTTGAGGTCCCATCCAAAGGATGCTGCGTTCCTTCGCAGTTGTGCTGCGTTCTCCTCGAACGTAACGATCAGCCCCGGCTCTCCCTTGCGCGCACCGTCAAGGATGAAGTGCATGCCTGCTGTCGTTTTGCCTGTGCCGCTCGGACCTGTAAAAAGCGTGGTCGTCCCGTGGATCAGTCCGCCGCTTAACAACTGGTCGAGTCCTGGGATGCCTGTGCTCACGCGTCTATACGTCGCGGTCGCATCAGTTGCCAGCGACGGATCCGGGTAGGTGACGATGCCGTCGCTCATGATCCTGTATACGTGTTTTCCGCTCGCATAATCCTGCCCTCGCATCTTTAAGACATCGAGATACCTCACGCGGCACCCCTTCCTCAGTTCATTGGACAGGTATATGATCGCATCCGCAACATAACTGATCGGACTTGTCGCTATGCCGCTCTCGGTAAACTCGCCAGTGACCAGCACAAGGGAATTCCATCCTTTCATTCCGACGAATAGGTCGAAATAAAACTGTCTGCGTTCACTATCGCTTAAAGGCAGATCCATCGTCGTGATCGGGTCGATAGCGATCCGGTCGGGGTGTATCGCCTCCACATTCTCATCGATGATGTCTATCAGATCATAAGTCTCGTTCTTCATGATCTCATGACTCAGATCGAAGTAGATGAGATTCTCGTCCTCATAGAGCGACTGGTCATAGAAACTGAAGTTTGCCATGTATCCGCTGAGCATCGCAATCGGCTCGGAGATGGCTGAGAAATAAAGGCACGTTTCGCCATTCTTTGCCGCGGCGAAGAGGGACTGGATCGCAAATGTAGTCTTACCAGTGCCAGCCGTGCCAGCGATCAATACTGTGGATGGACGCGTAAACCCTTTGTCAAGTATCTGATCCATCCCGGGTATGCCAGTTGGAACCTGTTTCATGAAATCACCTATCTTTGTGGGAACGTGGCGTTACAGTGACATCCATAACATCCTACTTATTACTAACCACCAAAAAAATTTCTCTCTGGTCAAAAAATTTCTCGGTCAGAGAAAACCCCCGTGCCAGCAGCCGACCGTTCATGCTGCAGGTATCATCATTCGACCCCTGAGTATATGAACATTTTGGAGACGATCGCAAACTTGCCGGATTATATGGTGCTTGATCAGAGCAGACCACATCGATCTGTCAGCACTCTGCTGCCATCTCTTCGATCCCCGTCAGCAGATCAGCCATGGCGAATGGTTTTGACAGGAAAGAACACGCGCCAGATGCAAGCGCAGCAGCCTTGACAGCGACGTCAGCGCTCGCAAATATTATTTTTGTATTTGGATTGATTTTCAATATCTCCTTCGTGGTCTCGACCCCGTCCTTGTTCGGCATTCGGTGGTCCATGATTATGATCTCAGGCGGATCATTCATCCCTTTAAAGATTTCAACCGCCTCATCGCCGTTATACGCATTCGCAACGATTTCATGTCCACCCCCCACGAGGATTGCGTCGTAGAGTTCATGAAGCATTGGTTCATCATCCACGATGAATATTCTTGCCATGGTTAGTTCCCTCCCCTCTTGGGAGCAGCACAACGAAGTTGCTCCCCTGTGTCAGGTCGCCCCTGACTCGATCCTCCACCCAGATATTTCCACCATAACTCTCAACAATATACTTAACAATCGTGAGCCCAAGTCCTGACCCTTGCGTACTCTCGCCAGCCCGCTCCAGACGGTTGAATATGATCTTCTTATAGTCCTCTCCGATACCGCGTCCCCGATCCTTAAACTCGATCGCCCAGTCATCACCCTGTGAACTGATATTAACATCGATTTCGACGATATCATGTCCATCGAACTTGATGGCATTGTTCAAAAGACTTGTGAAGACGTTAAAGAGCATCGCGTTACCGCGGATGAAATATCTGCCTTCGGTTATGTTCGAGTTGATCCTGACATCCATGGATTGCGACTTCGCAGTTTCGACCGCGCTTGCAAACGCCGGATATATATCGATCTTCTCAATTTCGAGTTCACCTGACCGAACTTTTGAGAACGTTTTCACGTTGGATATAATGCCTGCGCTCTTCCTGACATGATTGAGAGCGGTTTCTGCATGTTTTCTGAATTTTAAAGGGAGATCCGGCACTTTGAGTAGCAGTTCAAGATGACCGCTCGTGACCTGACTCAAGTTGTTTATATCGTGACTCATGAGATCGATATAAAATTCTGCACGGTGATATTCCTCATTGATGCGCTTCTCCGCAACTTTTCGCTCGGTGATGTCTATGACCAAACCATCCCAGAGTATATCTCCGTCTGCCTGCCGCTCTGGGTGGGAAATGCATCGGAACCACCGATCCTCTCCGGATACGACACCTCTGCCCTCCCATTCCCAGGGCGAGAGCGACTTAGCCGAGTCGGCAACCGAGCGATAAAATCCAAGCCGGTCATCTGGATGAATAATGTCCAGAAGAACATTGGCATCTCGCACGAGTTCCTTGTACTCTATGCCAAACAATTCGCGGCAACTTTCACTGACGAAAGGAAAAGCCATGGAGCCATCCGGATGCAGGACAAACTGATAAACCATACCCGGAACGTTAGCTACCATTCTCTGATAGCGTTCCTCACTCTCTTTTAACTTCCTCGCAATCTGGCTTTTGTACAGAGCCATCTCGATGGATGCGAAGAGTTGCCGGTCCTGAAACGGCTTAACAATATAAGCATACGGCTCCGCGCTCTTGGCTTTATCTATCAACTCAAGATTGGAATATGCGGTCAAAAATATAATCGGAATGTCTATCTTCTCTTTTATTTCGTGGGATGCATCTATGCCGTTTTTCTTCCCCAGGAGGACGATATCCATCAATATCAGATCGGGGTTAAGTTCAATTGCAGCATTTACAGCATCATCTGCACCGGCAGCGCGCCCAACCACCTCGTAACCACAATCGGTGATCACCTTCTCCAGATTTTCAGCCACAACCGCTTCGTCTTCAACGATCAGTATCCTCGCTTTATTCATACTAAACTTCCCCTTAGTACTTTGTATCGAATTCCATATTAAAGGTTGTCTCTTCTTTGCTGATGACCTCCAGAGTTCCTTGCAACTGATCCTCTGTGAGAATCTTTACCAGGCGCAAGCCAAGCGTCCCGGTTGCATTGATATCGAATCCATCAGGCAGTCCCACGCCATCATCACTCACCGTCAGATTGATCTTACCTTCTTCTGATGTGGTTAGACTGACCTCGATCGTTCCTTCCTTTCTGTCAACAAAAGCATGTTTCAGCGCGTTTGAGAGCAGTTCATTCAGGATCAACCCAACAGGCACTGCCATCGATATTGGAAACGGATAATCGGCTACGGAAACGATCGGGGTGATCTTTGTATCCTGAACCGGATAACTCTGGAGCAACTGCACGAGCAACCTATTCACAAACCCATTCATGTTGATTTCTGATAAATCACTGCCCTCATATAATTGGCCGTGGATGAGCGCCATCGCATTTGACCGATCCTTGGATTCGCTGAGCGCATCGATCGTGTCTTTGTTACTGGAACCTCTTGCCTGCATATCGAGCAGGCTTGACACGACCTGGAGATTGTTCTTTACGCGATGGTGTATCTCCCGTAGAAGCACCTCTTTTTCCTTCAGGGATGCTTTGATCTGGTCTTCTGCGCTTTTGCGTACCTCTTCCATATTCATGTTGTGAAAACCAAGCGCTATGCCGGAAGCAACCTCAGCTCTCTGCGCACTGCCTTCGGCGATGCTGGCTTCGCCGCGTGCTTTCGCAGATCGCATTCTGCGGTGCGGTTTGTGGGTATAACGAAGCCGTGTTCGCCACTCCTCGAGACCAGAGAGCTGCCAAGAATCATGGTGACCAGAAAATAATAAAAAACTCACATGACCTGCTTTCGCATTGTATATGGCTTCGCCGATGCTGCGCTTCGCTCCGCATTACTGGCGATGAAAAAGTGGTTTTCAGAACTGTGGCTACCGCCACTGTTTATGAGACTTCTACGTACCAAGTCACTGTGATTTTATGATGGGTTGTAGTTAACCAAAGCACGCATGGACCTGACTACGGTCTTGCAGGTCCGGCATCCGCATACCCCTGCCGCTGCCCGGTTCCTGCTTCTCTTTCGAATGTTTCGGGCTTGAATGCGAGTTTGATCACGTTTAACGCATGTTCCCTGGCGCGGGCTTCCGAGAGCGCTGCAAGTTCACGATCACTCGCAGCTTCGTCCTCGTGCACGAAGACCTCGATGATGTGCGTGTTCGTCATCAACTGCGCCATGATGATCCCCTGCGATGCCTCGTGTGCGCAGACCTTGTCCTTTGGGTCGCCCCCAGGCATCCCAAACGCCATCACAATATCGCACGAGCGCTCCTCTATAAGTCTCTTGCACGCGACCGGAAGGTCCTTGATCCCAGGAACGGTGTAACGCTCGATCCTTACTGATGCGTTCCTCTTCAGTTCCGCTATCGCAGGTTCTGCCATATCCACCCGTGCAAATGTCGTGTCAGCGATTCCTATGGTCGTCATGGTCAGGTCTCTCAAACTGCAATCGTGCCCCTGTATATTCAAATTTGGATTGCTGGCATAAAAACATATCCGGTAACTATGGGCTGCCAACCCGCCCCGGTGCTCTGGTTCTGAATTGTGTGTTTTCAGATATTTGTGTTTTCAGATATTCGAAACTTGAATTGCATCCGCGGGCGTTTGATTGGCATCATAACAACCCGTTAAACTCCTCAACACTTATTTCAGCATCTCTTACCAGCTTCCTTAATAGTCCTTTACCAAGCACCTCGTGTTTAGGAATCGTTAGTGGCTTCTTACTTCTGTCAGACTCGTGCCACATACGAATATGACTTCCTTTTTGCCTTACTATCACGTAACCAAGCTTTTCAAAGCATTTAACTGCCTTTTCTCCAGAAATAATAGGCAGTTTGCTCATATCTCTGCTGACACAACGTGGTAACTGAACTCCTGGATTGCATCAAGATGTTTCACAATTTCTTCCTTCTGCTCCTCAAGACACAGTTCAATCACTTCGTGTATGTTTTTTAACGCTTCGTCTATTGTTTTTCCCTGAGTATAACACCCGCGGAGAATGGGGCATTCTACCACAAAAAAACCATCCTCGTCCTTCTCCACAAGAACCGGGAGCTGAACTTTTTTAGTCCCTACCATTTTCGATCACCGTTTTCAATGTTACTTTTCCTTCATAACGCCCCGGGATTGTTAGTCATTAATCAAGTATCAGAACTTGCCTTACATAAACCCTCCCGTGAGCGAGAGGACTACCAACCCCCTGATAGCGTGATAGCCCATGCCACAGACGATTCATCGTGCGATTGCGATTGTGACCCGTCCGTACCTTTTTTTCTCAAGCACCAGCTCCTTTTCTTCGGAGAGCGCAAGTGCAGACGGCTCTGCCACGCCAACGAGATCGAACCTCTTCGCCTCGGACGGAGAGGGCGGCTCACAAGCGTTGATTGTCTCATCGTCAAGGAATACGATCTCGCGCCCGAGCAACCTTACCGCCTCCTTGATGCCCGCCTCGTTCTCTTTGAGCCGCGAGGATGCGAATATCCGCACATCGTCGATTTCGATCCCTGCATCGCGGAGCGCAGACTCGATGGCAGCAGATACTTCCTCGCGGGTAACGCCGCGCCTTGATCCGATTCCGATAATCATGCCAGTTACTCTGTTGTTTATATGTCGAAAGTCTTTTGGGAGATACAATCAGCCGCCCAGCACGACC
>JAUWCK010000196.1 GCA_030609345.1 Methanosarcinales archaeon
AGAAGAGAAGGGATTTAACCAATTAAGCGGTGGAGAGCAGATGAGTTCCTCGCTTGCCGTGCGTTTCGCATTGTTGAAGATATTATCGGGGTGCGATGTCGTATTCCTCGATGAACCGACCCAGAACATGGACGAGATACGCAGAGAGAAACTTTCAGAGCAGATACTCAATATATCCGGATTCAAACAGATTTTTGTCATATCGCACGACGATACATTCAATGAGAAGTACGAGAACGTGGTCAAGGTGGAAAAGATAGGTGGAGAGAGCAGGGTGATCGCGGAGGGTGAGGTATCATGATTGGGTTCACCGATGCTCGCCGCTCGCGGTAGATAGGAAATAAGGTAGGAATCGGTTAGAATGACGAAAAAACGAAACAAAAAGATGTCGGAAAATCCATGGGCGTATGTTAAGAAGAAACACAGACTGAATGCCCGCCAGATCGCTATGGCTAAGGAACTCAGGATACGCCCCAAAAAGTTCGGAAGCGTGGGTCCAAACAAGTCAGAACCGTGGAAAGGACCGCTCGGAGAGTTCATCGAAGAATGCTACTATAAACGGTTCAAATATCGGGAGCCGGTGTTATACAAGCCTGAAAGCTCGAAGAAGAGTAAGAAAAACGTATGTGTTTAGATGCGGCGAAAAAAACCACGAGATTTCACGAGATTAACACAAGATTATGGTATTAGACATGGAACATTGGTTAGTTTTATAGTAACTACTCAGGTACCTAAACCACTATCGGGGGACTTCACTATGCAGAAACTACCCGGGACACGGGGCATACTGTAACTAAACAGGGAATTTAACCGCAGAGTACGCAGAGGGGCGCGGAGGGGACATAAATGGTTAAGTGCTTCTAGCGTTCCTCTGCGCCCTCCGCGGTTATTTTTCTTGCCAGAAAGTACAGGATCGCAATCGGGAGACCAATCAGAATACCTGAGTAGTTACATATATTATATCTTACTTCTTCATACTTTCTCGTGAAAATCTGTGTAATCTTGTGGTTAGCTAAACACATACAGAAAAACTAATAAATTTTAAGATTCCAGTTGGAAGATGGGATATACTATGATCAGATTCACCAAACTACATGGAAACGGAAACGACTTCATCTTGATCGACGAATACGATGGCGAGGTTATCCCGGACAAACCCGGTTTCGCTGCCACCTACTGCAACCGCAGGTTCGGGATCGGCGCAGACGGTGTTCTCTTCCTTTCGAAGTCCGATTGCGCAGACATCAGGATGCGGCTCTTCCAGCCAGACCGATCAGAGGCAGAGATGTGCGGAAACGGTATAAGGTGTCTTGTCAGGTACGCGATCGACGAGGGCTATATAGCAGGGGGTTCTACCATCGAGACGCTTGCAGGCATAATGGAGGTCGATCTCGACTCTGAATGGATAAAAGTGAACATGGGTACGCCCGCATTTGGCGGCATCGAGCATCTTGAGGGATACGAGGTTTATTCTACAAATACCGGCGTTCCACACGCTATCATCTTCGTGGACGATCTGGAGATCGCGATCGATGAGATTGCGCCAGCGATCAGGTATGCGCCCGTGTTCCCAAAGGGCGCGAACGTGAACTTTGTCAGGGTCGAGAACGACCACGAGATTACGATCCGGACGTATGAGCGTGGTATCGAGGGCGAGACATTGAGTTGCGGCACAGGCGCGGTCGCATCAGCGTATATCTCGCACAGAATCGGGAAGACCGGCGACATGGTGGTTGTGCATACTGCTGGAGGGTGCCTGCGCATATCATTAGCGGCTGATGGCGAGGCGTTTATGGCGGGGACGGCTGTGCGGGTGTATGATGGGACGGTCGATCTGGCTCGCTAGCGACCGCGCCATATATTACCGGGTTCCCGTTGCCTGCCCACTTACGCGCGATGCTCCGCAATTTCAGTGCAGGATGGTTCTACAGATGCAAGGAGATAAAAAGAGGGAGATTACCCCACCGGTATGTAGTGCACATCTAAAACGATCTTCTGCCCATCTTCCGAAAGCACGAAATCAAGAAACGCCTGCTCGTCCTCGTCCGGCTCGCCTTTCGTAATCATCAGAAGTGTCCGTGAGATAGCGTACTCGCCGCTTTGAACGTTCTCGGTGGAGGGCGCAACACCGTCGAGCGCCACGGTCTTGACATCAGAGCTGGCATACCCGAGCGAGAGAAACCCGATGCTGTGCTTATCCCCGGCAACAGTCGTCCGTATCTTGCCATTCGAGTCTTGAATGATCGCATGGTCTGTAATCTCTTTTCCGGTGGATTTCATGACTGCATCCTCAAAGTAACCCCTTGTTCCAGACCCCTCCTCTCGGGAGACCACCATGATCCCGAGATCAATGCCTCCGGCATCCTTCCAGTTCGTGATCTCGCCGGTGTAGATGCCTTGCAGTTCCTCCATCGTGAGACCATCGACCGGATTTTCCGGGTGCACCACGATCGCAATCCCATCCCTTGCGATAGCGTGCAGCACGAGATCCGGGTGCGCCTCCATCTCAGAATCCGTGAGATCACGGGATGCGGTGCCGATGCCCATCGTGCCGTCTGCGACAGCCTTCACGCCGTGCGAGGAGCCGCCGCCAGAGACAAAGACCCTGTCGCCCGGATGTTGTTCCATGAATACGCGGGCACACTCCTCTGCTATCGGGAGAACCGTTGTTGATCCTGCGATCTGCAGTTTCATCGATTGTTGAGCGCCGTCGTCGCCATCTCCGATGCAGCCCGATCCGAGCAGCGATGCAGCAATCACTGCTATCAGAAGCGTCGCCGCAACCATGTATGACGAAAATCTTTCCAGTGCTGGTTGTTTACTCATTGGCATATCACCGCGATGAGGTGCGCAGCTAACATATATGCCATTTTTCCCAATAACTATATAGATTTTATGTAGTACCCATAGCCAATCGTCCGGGATACCATACACCAGACGCGGGTTCCGGCTCCCAAACCGCATCACACATACGTTATATACTACCAAATATTAATAGACCAATGATGACACAATCCTTCGACTTATTCGGAAATAAAAAATATAAAACCCGGATCAGTGAACTGGAGCAGCAGATCGGAGAACTGCGTGCAGAGAACCAGAAATTAAAGACGAGAGTGGATAAGAGGGGGGAGAAAACAAAAACCGCAATCGCAAGGAAACAGGAAGTCGAAGAAGTACTGAATCGCGCTCATCAGAGAATAACAACGCTCGAAAACGAACTTACAGTACTCAGGGAAGAATCGTCCAAAAATAT
>JAUWCK010000129.1 GCA_030609345.1 Methanosarcinales archaeon
AGTATCCCTGCCGCAACAGGAATGAGAGCCGTATTGTACGCAAAAGCCCAGAATATGTTCAGCTTGATCCTTGACATCACCTTCCTGCCCAGTTGCACCGCTGAAACCGCGTCCATGAGATCGTCTTTCATGAGGACTATCTCACCGCTCTCTATCGCCACATCCGTACCGCTGCCTATCGCGATGCCCACATCTGCCTGTGCAAGCGCGGGTGCATCATTGATGCCGTCGCCAACGAACGCCACCACTTCACCGTTCTCCTGAAGTCTCGCAACCTCGCCAGCCTTATCCTGCGGTAAAACCTCAGATAACACATCCTTAATCCCGATCTGCTCTGCAACCCTGTTCGCAGTCCGGGAGTTGTCACCGGTGATCATAACGACATTGAACCCCATCCTTTTGAGTTCTTTGATTGCATCTCCTGTTGTCTCCTTCAATCGGTCAGCGATAGCAATCATGCCCTGTATTTTGCCATTGATTGCAATTGTTATCACGGTCTTTCCTTCGTTTTCAAGCTGGAGTATTTTTCGCTCGGAATCTTCAGAGTACGGAATATTCCTCTCGCCAAAAAGCGTTCTATTTCCTACAAGAACCTCCTTTCCATCTATCTTCGCTGCTACGCCTTTTCCTTCGAAGGTGTCGAATCCCTCGCCCATCCCCCCAAAAATCTCGATACCGTCTTCCCGCGCTCTTCTCACCACCGCCTCTGCAAGAGGATGCTGCGAGCTTGCTTCGACGCTTGCTGCCACTTTCAGGAGTTCCCGGAGATCGTTTTCGGTACCGCTTGTACCGGTTGTACTGATTATGTCCGTAACATCGGGTTCTCCTCTGGTCAGTGTCCCGGTTTTGTCAAAGACGATCGTTGTCAGTTTCTCGGATATCTCGAGGGCAACGCCGTTCTTGATGAGGATGCCGAGTTCTGCTCCGCGACCGATGCCAACCGTGACAGCCGTGGGCGTGGCAAGCCCGAGAGCGCAGGGACATGCGACGACGAGTATCGTGATCAGTGTGGTCAGCGCAAAGAGCATCGTCTCGCCTGAAATTGCATACCAGAAAGCAAAAGAAAGAATTGCGATCGCAAGCACCGTCGGGATGAAATAACTGACTGCCCTGTCAGCAATCCTCTGTACAGGAGGTCTTGACCCCTGGGCTTCTTCCACGAGCCGTATGATCCGGGAGAGCACAGTATCTCGCCCTATCTTTGTGGCTCTGAACCTGATCACGCTGTTTTTGTTGAGCGTTCCACCGACAACATCATCGCCGTTCTTCTTGAGAACCGGGATCGGCTCTCCTGTGATCATCGACTCGTCCACGTAACTCTCACCATCAACAACAGAGCCATCCACCGGTATCTTCTCTCCGGGTTTGACGACTACGATGTCATCTATCTCCAGGTCCTCTATCGGCACCTCGACCTCATCGCTGTCACGGATGACGAGAGCGGTCTTTGGCTGCAAGCCCATCAGTTTCTTTATCGCTTCCGATGTTTTCCCTTTTGCTTTCGTCTCCAGATACCTGCCAAGTGTGAGAAATGTGGCAAGAAGAACCGCGGTCTCATAAAACAAGAATTCGCTCGATAGTATGATGTTGAAAGTGCCCAGAATGCTTGATACGAATGCAACACCGATCCCCATCGAGTACATCACGTCCATGTTGAGGTTCCGGTTCTTAAGGGCGCGATATGCAGCGAGAAATATTGGATAACTCAGATAGACAAAGACCGGAACTGAGATTGCCATCATCAGATATGCCGGAGGAACGCCGGTCGGAACGCGCCTGATAACCATCAGAAGGGCGCCTGTGATAGACCCGATGATGATCCTGTTCAGTTTTCCTTTCAGTTCCCTCTCTCGCGCAATTTGTTCCAGGTCCTCTTCTTCCCCCTCGATTCCAAGGTACTGGTATCCGGTATCCGAAATGGCTTTTTTCATCTCGGATACCGTCGTCATATCCGGATTGTAGGTTATGTATGCTTTTTCAGAACTTAGATTGATATTGGCACAGAGGATTCCGTCCAGTCTCTTGAGTGCGTCCTCGATCGTCCTGACGCACATCGCACAGGTCATCCCGCCGATTTTGATGGTGACTCGCTCATGCACCACCTCGTAACCGACATCGGTTACTGCTTTTTCAAGATCGGCAAGTTTCAATCGTGTTGGGTCGTACTCCACCCGGACAGTCTCGTTTCCAAGATTGACCTCCGCATCCGTGGTGCCATCGAGGTCCAGAAGCGAGTGTTCGATTGTTCTGGCACACATCACACAGGTCATCCCTGCGACCTTGAGTTCAATCGTTCTGATATCTTCTGCCATGCCCGAACCTCTCAAGTCTCTGCAGGGACTATCTTATTCTGGCAGGGTCTTATAATGGTATTGATGCGAGACGAGGAGCCGCCACTGATGGAGTTAAAGATCAATACCCGCAATACCCCGGAGATACAGCAATATGAGCAGTATTGGTTGATGAATCAGGTAGATTATCAATGAATGCCTTCCTAAAAGGCAAAACAATCCTATAAAATTAAAATTGGAGAGATCATAAAGGTTAAATTTACGTGTGTAGTCAGGATATAGCAAATTTCCAAAAAACACCCCAATCAGAACCACTCCAAACCATGGAAAAATTGGGAAGTAGTCAACGGTATAAAAATGGTCTGGCATGAATCCTAACCACACCAACCAGAGAAAACCAAAAGTAAAGTTCTTCAAATAGATTCCAAGAGATATGAAGGCAATGCCCAGCAACAGATTCCAATAACGGAGTTTTAAGAAAGGGTATGCCAGAATAATCGAAATTCCAATGAGATGAAGTATTCCAAATAGAACAAAACCATCTCTCAAAAAGATCCAGGTCATCAAGGTAATAATTAAGCCCCATGAAAAGATCCTTAAACCTCTTTTGAGATATTTCAGGTATAATTTTTTCCTTAAATTCTGTATTTTCTCGGATCTTGAAAAACTAAGAGTTAATGATACACCAACTAAAAAAATAAAGATTGTGGCAGTCGCACGTGCAAAATATAGCCAAAAACCAGAGTGTAAATTGAGATTGCATCCGCCAAAATAAGCCAGATCATAGAGCAGATGGAAGACTACCATCATGATTATCGCAAGTCCACGCAGGAAATCTATCTCCCAAAATCGCTTTTCCAGATGCTCATTCATTGAACTACTGCATATATCATGCGTTGCACGTCATCATATTTTCACCGAATTGTCATGGCAAGTCAAATCGAACATGCCCCTCCTTCTCATCCGTATGCGCCTCTGAACTGGACAGATCGCAGGAGGTCGGTCCTTGATACGATGCCCACCATCCGCCCCTGATCCATGACGATTACGCGACCCACATCGCCGGATGCAATGAGCTTGAACGCATCGAAAGCGTCTGCATCCGCTTCGATTGCGATCACCTCGCTTGTCATAACGTCTTTGACCCTGATAGTGCTCCGCTCAGGTTCAGGTATCCGGCGGAGATCCGAGAATGTTATCACCCCGAGCACCGGGGAAGCATGACTTTCCTGCACAGGATAGCCCGTATGCTTGGTCTTGAACATAACATCGATCAACTGGTCAAGTGTCCAGTCCGGAGGTACATAGATCACATCCGGAAGACCGGTCATCAAGTCCCTTGCCTTCAAACCCTCCAGAGTGACCGAGATTGCCGTTGCCTCCCCCTCACCAGCCGCACCATAGTAGATGAAGAAGGCTATGAGCAGCAACCACAGTCCTCCCCAAGCCAACGTCAGCAACCCAAGGATTCCCATCATAAATGCCATGCCCTTGCCTATCGCAACCGCCTTTCTGGTTGCGTCGATATAAGGCATGTGTGTGGCAAGCAGGGCACGAAGTATCCGCCCTCCGTCCATGGGAAACGCAGGGAGGAGATTGAAGATGCCGAGTATTATGTTGTAGAATGCGATTATGCCCAGCATTATGAGGGTGCCGTTCCCAAATGCGCCCATGGCAGGGTTTGCCGGACCGAAGAAGTCGTAGATGGCATAAGCAAGGATGCCTATTGCCAGGCTGAAGGCGGGACCTGCCACCGAGATTTTTGCTTCCATCCGCGGCTCCTTTGGGATATCCTCCATCTGAGCCACGCCGCCTATGATGAAGAGTGTTATACTCTTTATCTTTATGCCATAGCCCTGTGCCACGACTGAGTGGCTGAGCTCGTGAAATAGTAATGTTGAGAAGAAAAGAACCGCTGTAATCGTGCTGAATAGATATTTGACCACTTCTGGGGCATCCAACCCATCAAAACCGATAATTATCCCATATCCTTCGATTTTAATATCCTGAACCGCAAATACCCAGATGAAGAATACTAAGATCACCAGAAATGTCA
>JAUWCK010000250.1 GCA_030609345.1 Methanosarcinales archaeon
TCTCGTGATCCGGATACCTGATCCCGACCCGGTCAGAGCCCGCGGTCAGGATGTCAGGAACAACCGGCTTTTTCTTAAGGATCACCGTGATCGGACCCGGCAGGAGTTTTCGGATCAGTTCCATCGTATCCGCATCGCAGACTGAAACATCCTCGATCATCCCGTAACCGGATACCGCAAGCGATACCGGAGAGGATCGCTTCTTTATTGCAAACACCTTTCTAACCGCAGTCCCGGATAGCGCGTCTGCGCCGATGCCGTACACGGTCTCGGTCGGATAGATCACGACGCCGCGGTCTCGTACGATCTTTGCAGCAGTATGGATGTCTGCCACCTTTTTAGATGTACCTGTCCGGATCTTCTGCAAGTCCGCGTGGTTGCTTTCCATGACGAGACTTTGGGGTCTTACAAATAATAATTTGCCGGACTCATCGCACCAGCATACTCTACGGTTGCATCTCAAATGCACAGTCAAACAGAGACTTTTTGTTATCTTCTGAAATGGGTTTTGGAAAAACCACAGAGAGCACAGAGGACACAGAGAAAACAGCAACTCTCTGTGCCCTCCGCGTCCTCTGTGGTTAATCTTCTTTGCCATACTCATATCCGCCCAGAAGAAATTAAAAAGCCACCGGATCGAAACCACAACACATTTTTACCACCCTGTCAAACAACCATCATGGAAAAACCGGTCATCGCAATCATGCGCCCTGACATGCATCTCGATTCCTCGGTCGCGCTTCTGCGTTCACGCGGCTTTGACGTGATCGCGGCACCGATGATCGAACTTCGGGATAATCGCGACAGCAATTTCGACGGGTTTGTAGAGCGCGTGCTCGCCTGCGAATCGGATATCGTAATATTCACCAGCGCAAACGGAATCGCATTCACGATGCAGAAGATCGATGACCCCGGGCGATTCGTTCATGCGCTTAACCGGACATCTGTTGTTGCCATCGGATCAAAGACGAAGAGAGCACTTGAGACGCGGGGTATAAACGTCTCCCTGATGCCCGATTCGTACAGTTCGAAGGGGATCGCTGAGCTGTTGCGCGGCACTAACGGCAAGACTGTGGAAGTGGTGCGGAGTACACACGGCGATCCCGCGCTGATCACAGAACTGGGGGGTTCCGGGGATGGGGTTGAGGTGCACGAGACCGCGGTGTACAAACTGGTGCTTCCTGACGATGGCAGGCAGCAGCGGATGATCGAGGATGCGCTTGCAGGCAGGATCGATGTCTTCGCATTCACCAGTGCGATGACCGTCCACAACTTCATGACGGTCGCGCGGTCGATGGGCGCAGAGGCAGGGATCGTGGACGTGCTATGCGAGAGGGTCGTTGCAGCGATCGGAGATCCCACCGCAGATGTCCTTTCCGGCTATGGCGTCAGTGTGGACGTAATGCCAGAGACGTTCACGTTTAGGGATATGATCGATGCATTGCAGGAGCATGCAGAGTGAGGGATTTTAGCAATAGTGATTTCAAAAATTTAAGGGTTGTAACGTTACTCCGGTGCGGGCGTTGTTTTGAGATTGTTATTGATTCAAGTCCCGTATCTGCCGCGTCAGGTTTGGATTTCCGGAACAATCAGAGTCGTAACCTATCACTCTGGTAAGCTGGATAGTCCGGTTCGAAATGGTCAGACCTTTGATGAGCTTTTTAGCAGAATCGCTAAAATACGAGTAGGTAGAGACGACACCAGCATGATCGAAATTTGTTCAACAGGGTGAGTGGGCTCTCCATGTATTTTCAAAGTCATTTCTCAACAAAGCGATGGAATCCGCTTCTTTTATATATATTGTGCCGATACATGATGGTCCTGATCCATTCGAAAGCAGAAGTTCCTTTCCATCCAGCGCCCAATCGTGATCAAATAAAATCCGTCTGCAGGTCCCATAGTGTTCGCTGGGTATATATTTTACCTCGATTTTATCCCCATATTCCATCTTTAATCTTTTTACATCTTTTGCCTCATCGTTTCTATCGATGATCGCCCTGATCTTCGATCCTTGTTGAATAATATGGCTATAATATGCTTTATATACATCTTTAAAAACGTCGATTCCGCCCAACATCATCGAGATGGTGGCATTCTCAAATTTATCCATGATCCCCAGAAGATTATACAGGACCCATGTATCAGCATAATGGAGTGTGATGCTCCCCTTTTCGATCCCAATTCCATGTCTGCCAAAGTTTTCCATCCAAATCCTGTGTATCTCCCCGACATCCTGGTTCCTGATGGAAAACTCTTCATCGGAATAGACATCCTTCAGATATTCGTTATGTACCTCCGCAACGATCCTTGGGTTTACAGGTAGGTATGGCTCTGTCCCAAATCTCGTATCTGACCCATGCACGAACAACACCTGTGCAATCAAACCATTGTCTATAAGTGCGTTCCTGCCATTCTTAAGCGCCCTTTCGGATATAGTTTTGCGTATTCTTCTGGCTTCCCTGTGCATTTCAGTAAAGCTCACCGGAGTGTGGTAAATCGAAGCAACATAATACAAAGAAGCTTCATGCGATACA
>JAUWCK010000228.1 GCA_030609345.1 Methanosarcinales archaeon
GAAGTTCTTTCGGATCGTCATACTGCCGCGCCTCGCTATCTCCCACATTCGGAGGTACCAAGGGTCCTGCAAAGATGTCGGGATAGCCTTTGCGCCCAACAAAAACAGATGGCGGCGACGCTCCGAAGAGATTATCTGAGACGGGGATTGTCTCGACTGCCTTGAATCGCTCCAGAATCGGGCAGCGCGGGCGCCCACATAGTCCCTTTCCCTTGCAGATTACGCATCGATCCATCATCCAGTTATTGGTCTGGTATGTAAAATAGATGGCGGTCGAACCATCAAAGCATTTTTAAGGAGCCTGCCATAGTTGGTAGGTATTCATGAGATTGCGGATAATCAGTTCGAAAGAAGAGATTGACAAAGTGGATCCGGCAGAAGAGCTCGTGCATCTCACGTTCAGACCGTCGAACACGGACGTGGTTGCGCTGATAAAGGCATGTCCGAATCTTTTGGTGGTGCACATCCCGAGTTCATACAAGAGAACGATGTCGAAGTCAGCAACGATGTTTCTGTCCGCAAACAACATCAAACTGCTCGCGGGCGATCTGCGCGGGCATCGCAAGGATATCGACCAGTACCACACAGTGAGCGATGCTGTCATCTCAGAGATACTCGACCATCAGAAGAACGGACTTCGCAGGGATGAGATCGTTAGAAAAGCCGGCAGGAACTCCAGATTGAGTCCGGATCTCATCAATCACATTGTCGATATTAATAGCGAGCGGTTGAATATTCAGGAGTCGTAACGGCAACTACTCAGGTATATTAATTGATCCCCTGATAGCGATTATGCTGCCGATGACCAGCCCATTGATAACCAGTTGCATCCGGTTATAATGATGTGGCTGGATGTGTATAATGGTTGGTGTGCCGAGGATTGCGGACTTTTGGTATCTGCAATCCGTGACCGCGATTATATCTGGGAAAAATAAATAAATCCCGCCGGAATCCGGCGGAATCAGATCTCACTCAGATTGGTGCATGTCCGTTCTCATGACAGGTCATGCAGTCAACATCCACGACAATGTCCTTGTGTGCGTCGGCATGGCAATCGGCACATGCTCTTGATCCGGTGTGCTCGATGTGACAGTCCGTGCAGTTCATGGCTGCATGTAGTGTCGGATGATCGATGAACTCCTGCTTGGTATCCTCGTGGCAGAGCATGCACTGCTCACTGGTTACGATCGCACCGAACTTGATCATCGTCGGAGCATGTGGGTTGTGGCAGGTCAGGCAATCAGCCAGTCCGTAACCATGTTCCAGTTCGTGACAGTCCAGACAGTTCTTGGATTCGGCATGTTCCTCGTGACATGAGTAGCACCCTTCTCCGATCAACGGCTGTTCGTAACTGTACGTTGTCGGGCTCAGCTTGTTGCGGAGCGCATCATAACTGGTGTCCTTTGTCGCGTGTCCGCCACCAAATGCCATGAGCTCGGTATACTCCGCTACATGACAGTCGCCGCAGCCGGCACTGGTATCTGCCGTATGTGCGGGATGGCAGGACATACAATCACCGGTTATCTTGGGATCCGCGTGTTGGTAGTTCCCGTGGCACATCGTGCATTCCGTATACATCGGCGCGATAGGCATGGTATGGCAGCGCGAGCACTCGGAAGAGGTCATACCCACGTGCAGTTGCCTGCTTCCATGCATGGGGTTGTGACACTCCGTACATCCGCGTATATACCCTTCCGTACATGGCTTTGCACGCTCGCCCCTGTGATCAGGGACGATTGTATTGAAGACCGCGGGCCATGTACCTGCACCCGCCATCTTCTGGGTATACTCGGAATTATGACAGCCGCCGCACTGCTCCATCTCGATCGATGCGTCCGAATCATAGTATATGATCGAGGCTATGATCAGTCCAAGGGTGATCACTATCAACAATGCAAATAATTGACTCTTATTCATGGTAGACTCCTCGTCAATATTATCATAAGATGTTGAATAACCCTTACCGATTCCTATAAATATGTTTCGGAGTCTGCCGCCAGATTGAAGTAACACTGGCATAGAATATGCATCATGGACTTCGAAGATCTGCGCAACATCCTCACAAGAGAGCAAAAATCGAAACTTGCAAAGCTCGAGCCAGACTTCTATGAGGGTGTGCGCGCATATCTTGATGGACTGCGAGAGGAGCAACAGACCGCACCCGGGATGGAAGCACAACTCCTTGCTGACGAACTCGAGACAGCGAAAAATCGTTTGCAGCGCATCTTCGAACTTCGGGTTGGGAAGATCGTCAATCTCGCATCGTCCCATATACTGGTAGAGATCAAGGGCATCAAGCAGGACCTGGATGCGATGACTCCGGTCGAGCGTGATATGTACGATTCGGTGCTCGTTGCGGTGCGAAAGGGCTGGTCCGATATCGAGAGGACGGTTACAGGCAGGTTGACCCTGTCAGCCACAGAGGATATCCGGTCAGAGGAACTTATGGAACCTGTGGAAGATGTAGATGAACGTGCCAAAGACGTTTCAGAGGAGCGTGAAGATCTCGCTATCGCTCCTGTGACTCATGAAGACCGTGACAAGGGCAACCTGAGCGATTACACAGTCGTCCGCGTGCTGAAAGACGTACCAACCTTTATGGGTGCAGACAGTTATCACTATACCCTTGCAAAGAATGATGTGGTGATACTGCCAAACCTCAATGCAAATGTACTCTGCAAGCGCAGGGTGGTATTGCCAGTTACGATAAAACAGACAAAAGGTGAAGTTATCAGATGAAAATGCCAGCAAGATTTCGAACCCACTGCCCCTACTGCAAGAAGCATACCGAACACAA
>JAUWCK010000223.1 GCA_030609345.1 Methanosarcinales archaeon
ACCGGAATGCGCTGGATTGATCGATCCGTGGATATACGGCGATGGTTTGAACTTGATCATCACATTTGCCGTGGTGATCATCGTATTCGACGGCGGCATCAACGTCGATCTCAGGCACATCCGCAGGGTCTCAGGAAGTGTCCTTGCGCTGATCAGTATCGGCGTACTGATCACCATGGTCGGCAGCGCTGTTGCAGCTCATGAACTGGCAGGGCTTGACTGGCATTTTGCGCTCCTCTTCGGCGCGCTGGTGGCGGCGACAGGTCCGACCGTCATTGTGCCGTTGATGAAGGCGATACGGGTGAATAACAGGGTGCGCAGCATTCTGGAGGTCGAGGGCATATTCAATGATGCGGTCAGTATAATTCTTGCTGCCCTTATTTTTGAATGGATCGTGACACCGTACCCGCACCCGGGATACGGGATTGCCATGTTCCTCATGAGGATCGCGACCGGTGGGGCAGTCGGACTGGCTGGCGGGCTATTGTGCGTATTTGCACTGCCCAGGATCCATGCCATCACCAGTGAACTGCTGAACATCACCACAGTCTCCTTTGTCCTGATCACATACACGGTTGCAGAACTGATCTTAAACGAGACCGGAATCTTTGCGGTGGCAGTTGCCGCAATATATGTGGGCGCGTCAGATATACCGCACAAAAAGGAGATACAGGAGTTCAAAAGCGATTTGTCTATCATCCTGCTATCGATAATCTTTGTTCTTCTTGCTGCAATGCTGAGATTTGACAGCATCCGGTCCATCGGGATAAATGGCGTATTCGTTGCTGCCGCCCTGATCTTCATCGTGAGACCGGTTGCGGTCTTTGCATCGACGGCGCATTCGAAACTGCGGTGGAAGGAGCGATTGTTCATATCCGCGATAGGACCCAGGGGGGTGGTGCCTGCATCGATGGCGACATACTTCGCAATCGAACTTGCTGATGCAGACGCGGGCAGTACCATCATGGGTCTTGTATTTATATGCATTATCATCACAGTAACATTGACTGGCATATCTGCCAGACCGGTTGCAAGAGCACTTGGGGTGATACCAATGGAGATACTAATTGTCGGAGGCGGCGATGTCGGATGCACGCTTGCACACCGCCTGATCCGGAGAGGTGAGAACGTGGTCGTGGTCGATAAGGATCCTGAAAACTGCCGGCGCGTGGAGGAACTCGGGGTGCCTGCGGTAGAGGGGGATGCCGGGGACGTAGCAGTCCTTACGAAGGCAGGCATCAAAAACGCCAGATATCTTGTCGCGACCACCGATCAGGATGGCGTGAACCTGCTCGTCTGTCAGGTCGCGAAGAACAAGTTCGGGTTTGGGGAGAACAAACTCGTCGCGCGGGTCAATGACCCGAAGAACCTGTCCACATTCCGCGATCTCGGCATCAGGTCGATGAGCCCGGTCACGTCGGCAGCCTCGATTCTGGATAATCTGATCACGCATCCGAGTCTATTCTCGATGTACGAACTCGGAGAACGTGGTGATATTGTCGAGATACCGGTAGCCAATCCGGAGATGATCGGAACGCCGGTGCGAGATCTCCAGCTTCCTGCTGACGTGCTGATCGTGCTGATTCGGAGGGGCGATGCAACGCTGATCCCGCACGGCGATCTGGTCATCGAGAGCGGGGATCGGGTCACGTTCATGGGCGCGAGGGATGCTGTTAGAAAGGCGGTCGATATGTTCTCGTAGGGGCGTAGTAGAGACGTAACGCGCCCGATCATGTATCATGTCCGTTCAATGACCATTTTCCCCTTCCTCATCGGGACGATCTCGCGTCTAACACCATCAAACGTCCTTACAAGTTCGCGCCCTTTATGCAGGTGGTCGAGAAGCAGTGCCAGCGCAGCCACCTCCGAATGGGGCTGGCTTCCTGCTGCAACATTCAGATCAGCGAGATCGTAGATGGCTGGAGGCACTTTTTCAGCGCCGACGATGATCATGAGATCGCGGTTTTGCATCTCAGAGGTTACATCAGGCAGATTCAAGCCGTACATCGTGAGATGCACGACCATGCCGCCTTGCTCCTTCCACTGCTTGATCGCTTCCCTCCAGTTGACGCCGATCTCGACAAAGAAGTCCCCGCCCCACGCCCGTGTCACGTTATCGATGCTCTCCTTGATCTTTGGGTCATCTGCCGCAAGGAGCATCCCGGAAGCGCCAAGCGCACGCGCTGTCAAGCCCACATGTGTGGTTATGCGCTTGTCCCGCACAGGGCGGTGTCCTATCCGCAGTACAACGAGTTTCATGCGAGAATCTCTTTAATCCGCGTCTCACATATTTTTATCTGCCGATCAGATTCCTCTTTCGTGATTGCGCTGACGATTATGCTATATGCATCCACCACCCCGCCATACATTAGATCATGCGCATTACAGTCGTATGGTTTGCCGACAACGTCTTTCGAATCCATCGCTACCTACCTCTTATACTATGCAGTGCAGGTTATGCGATAAAAACCTTCACACAATACCACCTCCGCCGCTTTAGGACGGCGCAATCGAAAACTCCAGTGAAAACACTTCAGATTTTAAGGTGGTGTGCATGTATTCGAACATTCGTGCAATTCGCGTCATTCGTTACCGTTCGTGAATGCGCAAGCAAAGGCACTGTCACAGAAAGAACAATCCCCTTGCTCCGGATGATCCTGTTATCCCTTGACGGCTCGCGAGTGCCCGCAGATGAACAAGGTTTATGAACAGCCAGAAGAATGAATAATAAATATCCTAAAATCATGACGCTTAGAACCCCAATCGTGTGCGTGCTCGGGCATGTGGATCACGGGAAGACCACGCTGCTCGACAGAATCAGAGGCAGCACGATCGTAGATATGGAATCCGGTGCGATCACCCAGCACATCGGCGCGACC
>JAUWCK010000133.1 GCA_030609345.1 Methanosarcinales archaeon
CCAAACACCCGACCCTCAAACGAAGCACACTCGGCATGATCAACATCGACCCGCTCCAGCGCGGCGGGATACTGACGCCTGAGGCGAGAGAAGCGCTCGTAGAGTGGGGCGACGGATACTCGATCTGCGATTTCTGCCCGGGCAAACTCGAAGATATCAAGAAGCCGCCGATCCACGATTTTGTATACAGGGATCTGCCGGAATTTCTCGGCACTGATCACGCAAGAGTCACGAACGGCGCGCGCGAGGGCATATTCGCTGTGATGCATGCGCTTTTCAGGAAGGGCGGGTCTGTGGTGCTGGATGGGAATGCGCATTACACGTCCTTTGTTGCGGCAGAGCGCACCGGGCTTGACATATCGCTGGTGCCGGTCTCGGACCGCCCCGAATACCGGATCGATCCTGAAGGGTACAGGGATGTGCTCGAAGACAAGATAAAATCGGGCGAAGAAGTGGTGCTTGTTGTTCTGACGTATCCTGATGGGAATTACGGGAATATCGTGGATGCGAAGAAGGTATCCTCGATCTGCAGCGAGTACGGCGTGCCCTTGCTGCTGAATGGCGCGTACTCAGTCGGGCGCATGCCAGTTGCTGCAAAGGATCTCGGCGCTGATTTCATAGTCGGGAGCGGGCACAAATCGATGGCGGCATCAGGGCCCGTCGGCGTGCTCGGGATCAATGAGCCGTACCACGATCTCGTGCTTAAAAAATCCGGATACCACAAGAATAAGGAGATCGAACTTCTCGGGTGCACAGCCCGCGGCGCAACGATCATGACATTGATCGCATCGTTTCCACGGGTTCTGGAACGGGTGGCAGAATGGGATCGCGAGGTTGAAAAGGCGAGATGGTTCGCTTCAAAGATGGAACGGCTCGGCATGATCCAGATGGGCGATAAACCGCACAATCACGATCTCATCTTCTTTGAGGCGCCAGTTCTCTACGAGATCTCAAAACATGCGAAGAAAGGCAGGTTCTTCCTGTACAAGGAACTAAAAAAGCGAAATATCCACGGGATCAAGTCAGGGCTCACGAAATATTTCAAACTGAGCACTTATGGGTTGCCAGAAGACGATCTGCGCTATGTGATCGATGCTTTCGATGAGATCATATCGGCAAACGGCACTGTCTGAAAATCAAGTGATTTATCTCGGCACGCCTGCGTACTCTGTGGTTTTTCCAAAACCTATTTCAGAAGATAACAAAAAGTCTCACATCTCCAGCAATAGGGTTTTTAAGTTCCGGAGCAATAATCAAACCGATGAACAAGGATGATATAAAAAACATCGTCATCGCGGTGGCATCTGTGCTTGTGGTTCTTGTAATAGCAGGCGCATTATTTTTAAAGGGTGATTCCGATATAGCGCTATTGTTTGGAATCATCGGCGTGCCAGTCATCATCGCGGTCGCATCAGCATGGTACATCAAATCAGTAAAGCAGCGGCGGCTCGAGGATCCTGCGTCTCGGGTGAAGGAGCGTGAACTGCGCGGCACCTGCATGGACATGATCCAACTGCGAAGCCGGATGCATGATATAGAGGACGCACACTCGATCACCATCGCTGAGAGTGTAACTGAGATGGACGCGATCGAACGCGCGATACACGAGAGCGGCGGAAGCATCGATCCTGATAGTGGGTCGGTCGATTGCGATCAGGAGGCGATCAAGGGCGTGACATTGTTTGCGATCAGGAATATCGCGCAGGACCTTGACAGGACAGAGCAGCAATTCATCGACCGGTTGTATGATGCAGCGGTCAAATATGCAGAGGACTCCCGCGCAAAATTAGGTACGCTTAACAACGCTGGATACGATCTTGGATCCTACATCTCCAAACTCGAATCCATTGCAGACCCGGATAAGGACACTGGCGAGATCGTGGATTATCTGGATCGTCTGAAGGCGATCACCGAAGATGCACTGCGGGGATGCGTGGATGACGCAAAGAAACTTGCAGCGTACCACACAGGCGAAGTCTCTGCCGATCAGGTGGAAGATGCGCTGCAGGCGCGCGATTACGGCGGGGCTGTAACCAGACTCGAAGAGGACATCACCACACTCAAGACCGCGACAAAGGAGGAGTTTCAGACATACCGGGCAACACTTATCAGTGCTCTTGATACTGCTACTATGTCGGTTGAGGATGAGAAATTTAAGGAGTTTAAGGAAGACGTGCTCGGCACATCGAGCCCTGAGAAACTCGTGCGATTAAATGAGATCGGGGATGCGTTCATGAAACGCTGCCAGACCATCATCGATCAGATGCATTACGAACTATCGAGTACCGAAGATGGCATAAAGGAGTTCATGCCGCCTGACTATTTCTGGAGGGAGAGCGGACTGGCTGAAAGGGAATATACGCTGGATACCAGAGGTGTAGAGGATGCTGCCGGATCGTTTGCGGCGATGGTAAGCGAACTACGTCCTGCTCTCGAAAGGAATCGCGAATCATACAAAATATTAAACAGTTACCACCGGACGGTCGAACGCCAGATACGGAAGAGACTGGCTGCCAAGGGCACGGTTTCAGGGGATGATCTGAAGGTCGGGCTCCCGGCTGAGTTCCTGCGGCTCTACGACTACTACCATCCGGATGCATCGTGCATCGACGGAACACTCCGCCTCGCAGAGGGTGCGAAGATTGTTGAGAATCCGCTTACGATTCGTGTCACGGACGAGAACGGAAACGGGATCGAGGGCGCGGGCGTAACCCTGATGCGTGGAATCGGGATCAGCATTACCCTTGAGCATATAACTGGAGCGGACGGATCCGTTACGATCGAAAATCCCGGCGAGGGGAAGTATCAACTGATCGTGGATGCCGCGCAGTACCGGAAACATGAGGGGACGGCTGCGCTTCCGGCAGATAGTATTGATATCATACTTAAGCGAAAAGGAATCGAGGATTATCTCTGCCGCGGGAAGGCGAAAGCGATTAAGGATAATCTGGGCCGTTATGCAGCAGATGTTTTAAAAGAACTGGACAGAAGCGGGATCGTGTCATCCGAGTTTGATATGTACATCAACAAGGATTACCGTGCATGTCTGCTGTACATACTTGCAGAGGAGTACCCGAATCTCAGGTTTGTCTCGCATTCGCACACGTCTAAGTATCCTGTGCTATATGATGAAGAGAGGATGGTCTCAAGATTGATCGATAGGGCAAAAACGATAGATAAGGAGTCGTATACCGTCTCCGATTTTGATATCCAGCTCCCTCGGGGGGAAATCCTCCATCTGGCAGAGATCGCAAGCGAACGTGGCGCCCATATCACTGTGGAGCAAGATGACACTGCTTGACCATGCACAGCGCCGCGAGATCACCCGCGAGATCAGGCAGGCAGCAGAGGCAGAAGGGATCGATGCCGAGAGACTGCGGCGTCTCGTTGCATCAGGGCGCGTGGTGATTCCGAAGAACGTCTCCGGAAGCGCATCCCCCATCCCGATCGGGGAATCCGTGCGCACCAAGATCAATGCCAACATCGGGACATCTGCTGATTACCAGAGCGTAAGCGAGGAGATCGAGAAAGCCAGTGTCGCGATCCGGCATGGCGCAGACACTGTGATGGATCTCTCGACCGGAGGCGATCTGCACGAGGTGCTCGGGAAAGTTCTTGATGCAGTTAGCGTCCCTGTCGGCACGGTTCCGATCTATCATGCAGCATGCGGGCGAAAAAGCGAGATGACCGCTGACGATCTCTTTAACGCGGTCAGGAGACATGCAGAAAGCGGCGTCGATTTCATGACGATCCATGCAGGCGTGAACAGGGAGATACTCAAGCATCTCACAGCAGGCAGCCGGATACTGGACGTGGTGAGCCGCGGAGGCGCGCTCACCGTCGCATGGATGCTCACCAACGAGGCTGAGAACCCGTTCTATTCTGAGTTTAATTACCTGCTCGAGATCGCACGCGAGTATGATGTGACAATCAGTCTCGGCGACGGCATGCGCCCGGGATGCATCGCTGACGCCAACGACGATGCGATGTTCCATGAGGCGATCACGCTTGGCAGACTGGTCAGGCAGGCGAGAGCGGCAGGCGTCCAGTGCATGGTCGAGGGTCCAGGACATGTTCCGGTAGATGGCATCGGCTACGGTGTGCGTACCATCAAGCATCTCTGCGATGACGCGCCCCTGTACTTGTTGGGTCCGGTCGTGACCGATCTTGCGCCGGGGTACGACCACATAACAAGCGCAATCGGCGGTGCAATCGCGGGCATGTACGGGGCAGACTTCCTCTGTATGGTAAC
>JAUWCK010000094.1 GCA_030609345.1 Methanosarcinales archaeon
TACTGAGGAATGTCTATCATGAAAACCGTAGTACTTGCATATTCCGGCGGGCTGGACACATCGGTCTGCATCCCGCTCTTAAAGGAGCGATACGATTACGATAAAGTAATCACAGTCGTCGCGGACGTCGGGCAGCCCGCATCAGAGATCGATGACGCAACCCGGCGTGCAGAAACACTTGCTGATGCGCATTACACGCTCGACCTGAAGGATGAATTCGTGAGGGATTACCTATTCCCTTCGATCAAGGCAAACGGGCTCTACGAGGGTTACGTGCTTGGAACAGCGCTTGCACGCCCGCTTATTGCAAAGAAGATCGCCGAGATCGCCGAATCGGAGAACGCGGATGCGCTTGCGCATGGCTGCACAGGAAAAGGAAACGACCAGCTCCGGTTCGAGGTGATCTTCAGAGCCACAGACTTTGATGTTGTTGCGCCGATGCGCGACATGAACCTCTCGCGGGAATGGGAGATCGATTATGCGCGGGACCACAACATACCTGTGACGGTCAGTAGGGAGAAGATCTGGAGCGTTGACGAGAACCTGTGGAGCCGGAGCATCGAAGGCGGAGAACTGGAAGATCCGTATTTCATCCCGCCTGAAGAGATCTACGAATGGACAGCGTCACCCGAAGATGAAGATGCGCCTGCCTCGGAGATCGTCGAGCTTGCGTTTAGGGACGGCGTTCCTGTTGCATTAAACGCAAGCTCGATGGATGGCGTGGCGCTTATTAGAATGCTCAATGCAATCGGCGGTGCGCACGGCATCGGGCGGTCAGACAAGATTGAGGATCGGGTGCTTGGATTAAAGGCACGTGAGATCTACGAGCATCCTGCCGCAACGATACTCCTGACTGCACACCGCGATCTCGAATCGCTCGTACTCACGCGGGATGAACTGCGGTTCAAGGCGATCGTGGATGCTGCATGGGCTGAACTTGTGTACAAGGGTCTCGTGGACGAGCCGCTCTATGCCGATCTCTGCGCGTTTGTCGATGAGACACAGAAGCGGGTCACAGGGGATGTGAAGGTGCGGCTGTATGCTGGCTCTGCGACGGTGGTTGCAAGGAGATCTGACTTCGCGCTCTATTCGGAGGAACTGGTATCATTTGGCGAGTCCGTGATCGACCAGAGGGATTCTGAGGGATTCTCGAAGTATCATGGGTTCCAGGCACGGTTAGTTCGACGGTAATGGGGTGGCAATGGTCAAAAATATCAGAAGATCGATTCTGTTATATTTGACCGTTATCATCACCATCGTTGCCACATATTCCTTTATTTTTTTATTTTTGATGTTTAAAGAGGGGCAGCACATACCTTCGCAGATGGAGAATGTAGACCCGGTAACCGCGATCTACTGGGTCATCGCGACGATGACAACCGTTGGGTATGGGGATGTCTATTTTATCGAGGGAACCGGGAGGATATTCTCTTCCATAGTCGCCATTTCAGGGGTGATCTTCCTGTTCGGGATGCTATTCCCCCTGGTCCTCACGCCGTGGCTCGACGCACGCGTGAAATCCATGCTGCCCACGCGCGTGCCATCGAAACTCTTGGATCATCTGATCATCTGTGGATATAGCCAGATGGTCGAGAGTCTGGTCGAGGAACTTGAGCATCAGAAGACCCCTTTCGTGGTGGTTGAAAGCGACGAAACGATCGTTAAGGATCTACTTGAGAAAGGCATCCTCTGCATCCATGGGGATCCAAGCGACAAAGATACACTCGATGGAGCGAATATACAGACGGCAAACTGCCTGATAGCCAATGAGAGCGATGAGATGGACGCAAACATCATCTTGACCGCAAGAGAGATGAGCGATCTTACAATAATCGCAATTCTTGAGGATCTCTCAAAGAGGGAATATCTGGAGTATGCCGGCGCAAGCAACGTGATCGCTCCGAAGTCGATGCTCGGCTCTTTCATCGGCAGGAAGGCGGTGGATCCGACGGTCAGCCATCTGGTCGGTGCGACCGAATTTCTAAAAGACGTCGAGATAATCGAATTTCCGATCTATCCGAGAAGTGAACTCATAGGAAAGAGTTTGAAGGATGCCGGAATAAGGACGCGGACTGGGTGCAACATCATAGGGATATGGGCAGGCGGCGAACTCTCGTTAAACCCGAGACCGACAGATGTGATCAAATCCAACTCGATTCTGCTGGCGGTCGGAACTGAAGCACAACTCTTGAAGTTGAAGAAACTGGTCAGGTGAGGTGATTTTGGAATATGGCGATGGAGAAGGAAGAGCGTCTGGTGGTTGTCGGGTATGGGGACGTCGGCAAGAGCATCGTTGATGAATTAAAGCGCGCTCGCGTAAAATTTGTTGTGGTGGACAGGAACGAAGACGTTCTGTTGGACAAGGGATTTGACTATGTGGTCGGGGACGGTTCGAACGAAGAGATCCTCAGGAGGGCTGGTGTGGAGTCTGCATCAACGATCATAATAGCGCTGAACATCGATACGGACGCAATCTTTGCAACCCTTGTCGCAAGGACTCTGAACCCGGACGCCATCATCCTGACGAGGGCGAACGCACCGATATGCGATAAAATCTACAGAGCGGGCGCCGATTATGTGGCATCGGTCTCCATCGTGGTTGGGCAGATGGTTGCGAAACTCGCAATCTCTGAGCACAAAGAGGATGTTGTGATGCTCTATGAGGGGATCGAGATCGAGAAGTACCATGTCAGGGAAGGATCGCCGCTTGCAGGAAAGACACTTGAAGGACTCGACCTCAGATCAAATGTCGGCTGCACAGTCATCGGGATCGAGAAGGAAGGAAGGACGGTGACCGATATGCACGGAAAGACTACCATCGAGGAAGATTCGATACTTGCTATCATAGGAAGCAAGGAACAGATACGAAAATTCGAGGAATATGAAGATATACTATCAAAGAGTCTGGAAATGGTTATGATCGACAAAATAGGGGAGATTTTCAGATAATGAAATACGAAACAGCCGCACAATTAATAGAACTGCTCGCCATGGTCATTATGGCGGCTGCATTCTACTATGGGTATTCTCTGATAAAGTTCATACCAAAAGAACTGAAATCACTGCAACTGGTGGTTCTTGCACTCTTCTTCATGATCCTGAGGAGGGTAGCGTCTCTCTTTTCGTTCGAGATTGGGGGGCTGGTGGTCATCGTCTCGGCAATCTCGCTTGTTATAGCGATACTTGCGCTGCTCGGGTTCAGGCGGATGTATCAGAACGTGAGGGGGCGATGAGATGGTAGGATGTGGCAGGGGTTTATGTCGAGTACCAAAAGACCCCATGAGAAAACCCCACACTTACTTCCGGAACAAATAGGGGGGTGAAAAATGAAAAGCGAGGACAAATTCGACTGTAAAGAGTTGGCTTCATCGCTGGCAATCGTGATTCCGTTCTGAATCGTTGCTATATTTCTGTGGTGATCCACAGGAGATATCTTCCATCTATTTAATTTTCTATACATCGGGGCAGCGATCGGTGTTGGTATTGGGTTTTACTCCGCTCTTCCCAGGAAGAAAAAGCCATTAGGTCGCAAGCTGACTTTGTTTCTCATTGGCGGGTACTTGCTCGTCTTCTTAGGTCTCTTGAAGTTTGAGAATCTGCAGATCGAAGGCTTCTTTTTTTACCTGCTGAAGGGAAGTTTATCTGAATGACCCACGAGAGGTCCCCCCAGAAGAGCTTTTGACCGAGGTATATGCTCCAATAGAGTGGCGTTTGATTTATGCTTTCGTTCGCTTATACTCAAATTCCGCCGCCATCAAAACTTCACAAACCCGAGATCCAGCACCAGCGATAGGATGATAGCTATTACGGAAAATGCAAAGATGACCAGATAATTCAGGCGTTCCTTAGATACCGAGATGCTCCACATGATGTAATTGAGTCCCTCGAAATCCTTTTCTGTCAGGGGTTCCTGCGTCTGTATCTTTTCGAGGAGATTCAGGTCTTTTATCACACCAAACCTGCGTTTGGCGATGTGGTACCTGTGAGCGAAGAACCATATATACCCGATGACTCCGAGGTACCAGAGCACCCGTGCAAGGAGGTCGCTGTAATGGTCGGCAATTAGTATCGCTCGAAGCAGGATCGCCGAGATGAGCCCCACCCAGAAATACAGTTTGATGACGACCATGCTGTATCCGTCGGGGATGCGGACATTGGCAGAATCGGATTCGAACTCTTTCATGGGAACTTGCGTATGCGTTGATACACATTAAATATTTAGTGCTGCAACAGTTTTACCGTATAAATGTTGATGGTGATGGCAGCACCCCCATTCACAGCACCGGTCACAAAAGCGGTGCCTTCTTTGCGTGGCGGGTGGTGATACTGCTACATCATCCTGATTCGCATGCCATTGTGATGCGGATAAAAACAATTGGACGCGAATGTGATCGGTGGGCTGTGACGCGCACTCAGAATCGAGTACACGATCATGCTGAAGATGTGGACAGGACGTGGAGTGGGCGCGTGGGTTATAATGTACGTACCACGAGAAAACAAGAACCGGACGACGACCCACCTGCTGCGCCATCCCCCGCCATCCCCCACCATCTCACACCGATCGCCTGATCCGCCAGGCAGCCGCCTTCAATCCATCCAGCACCTGCTCCCGGGTGCGTCTTGTGCAAAATAGGCTCGTTACCGGATCTCCGGCAGGAATCTTGCACCCGATCTGTGGAATATCCCGAATCGGTTCTCTCGCAAGTCGTTCCGAGATCGCTTCGTCGATGACAAGGTCATGATCGGCAAATACGATCGCTTTTCCTGCAAATCCGGTTCCGCTCTCGTTATCAGGATCGATCTCTGGCAACTCTCCCGAAAACGCCTTCACATGCGCATCGAATACGCTGATCCCGGAGACGTGTTCGACGGTATCAAGCGTTCCCTGAAACCGCGCATTCACCTCGATCACCACGGGACCTGCATCTGTGATCAGGAAATCAACACCGTTTGAACCCACAAGCCCCAGTTTCCTGGTCACTTGAACTGCGATCTCGCGCATCTCGCAGTCGTATTCGCTCCGGAAAGGTGTCACGTTCCCGGAGTATGCGAATCTATGCGTAGAAAGCCACGGCGTCCCGATCAGTTGCTCGTTTACGGCTATTGCCACCGCGTCTTCGTGCGTTGCAATGACAGAGACGCTTCCAGGAACCCCTTCGATATACTCCTGGATCATCAGATCGTCCCCGCATTCGCCGATCTCCTCTCTGCTGTACGCCAGTCTGTTCTCGATCCCCCC
>JAUWCK010000040.1 GCA_030609345.1 Methanosarcinales archaeon
GCTCGCACACCGCTGACTGAGATTGCGGAAAAACTCGGTGTCAGCGAATCCACGATACGAAAGCGCGTCAAGGCGCTTGAGGATGGGGACGTTATAAAGCGCTACACCGTGGTTGTCGATCCAGCGAAACTCGGATACAACTCGGTCTCGTTTGTCGGTCTCGATGTCGAGCCAACGCATTTTCTCGATGTTGCGATCCGGATGACCGAGTTCCCTGAAGTGAAATTCGTTGCAACGTCGACCGGGGATCACATGATCATGACCGAGATCTGGCTCAAGGACGGGAGGGAACTCGGAAAGTTCATCGCGGAGAAGATCGGGAGACTGGAGGGCGTGCAGAGGGTCTGTCCGGCTGTAATCCTAGAGAAGTTGAAGGACAGCTGCGGGTGATCGTCGAAATCATCGTTCTCGCATCTCTGCCGCATCCACAACCTTCCCGGCAAGCTCTGCGCACGCAGCAAGATCGTCAGCACCCGGCACAAATTTGACCGATATGGGCTCGACAACCGTAACACCGGTCTTCTCAAGCTCGCCCGTAATCGCTTTGACCGCGCCTCCCGCCCAGCCGTACGATCCGAAAGCGGAACCGATCTTGCCCTTTGGTCGAAGTCCTCTGAGATACGTCAAAAATCCCCCGACACTCGGAAACATCCCGTTGTTGATGGTGGGAGAGCCAACAAGTACGATCTTAGCCTCCAGAATCTCGCGTACAATCTTGCTCCAGTCCGATTTCCCGAGGTGGTACACCTTGACCTCAAACCCGGCATCGATTATGCCATGTGCGATCGCAGATGCCATCTTCTCGGTGCTGCCCCACATGGTATCGTAGACCACGATCGCTGTATCGTTTGACTCGCCCGAACTCCAGCCGCGATACGCGTCAAGAATGTCACCGACACCGGAATCGCGCCAGATCATGCCGTGGCTCGGCGCAATCATATCGATCTCAATTCCCATCTCACCGATCTTCTGCAGGGTCTTTGTGATAAGCGGCGAGAACGGCATCAGGATGTTGGCATAGTATGTGGCAGCCTCGTCAAGTATCCCGGAAACCTCGTCTGCGTACCGCTTGCTGCTTGCGATGTGCTGCCCGAACGCATCGTTTGACAGGAGCAGTTGATCCTCCGGGATATGTGTAACCATGTTGTCGGGCCAGTGGAGCATCGGGGTCTCGACGAACGAGAGCGTCTTCTTCCCAAGCGAGATCGTATCTCCGGTCTTAACAGTCTTTATCTCCCAGCCGTCGCAATCATAGTACATCGGCAGTTCTTCCGCCCCTTTCTTGGTTGCAATAACAGTCGCATCGCAGGCGACCTCCATAACACGGGGAAGTGATCCCGTGTGATCCGGCTCGACATGGTTCACAATCACATAATCAATGGTGTCCGGGTCTGTTATCGCTTCTACTCGACTTTGCAGTTCATCAAAGAATCCGGCTTTCACGGTATCGACAAGCGCAGTTTTTGAGTCTTTGACAATGTATGCGTTATACGTCGTACCTCCTGGTGTGGCATATCCATGAAAATCCCGCAGGTTCCAGTCAATCGCACCAACCCAGTACACGCCGTCTTTTATCTCTACTTTGTTCATGATATCATTTCTCCGGTCAATCTTCATCTCCGATATATACCGTAGCTTTAGCAGGTGTCTTTCCACCTTTTACCTGATGGTAGTACGCATAAGTCATCGGCTCGCCCTCTCCGAGAATATCCGCATCAACAACCTCGCCGATGAAGAGGACGTGCGTGCCCACATCCACCTCCTGCGCAACCGCAACCTCGATATAAGCAAGAGCATGATCGAGCACGACAGGTGCACCAGTGGTGCCGGTTCGATACCTGACCCTCTCGAACTTATCGATGTCCCTGCCTGATCTGAAACCGAACCTGCCGATGAACTCCATCGGCGCGTCCGTTCCAAGAACGGATGCCGCAAAGACGTGGCTCTCTCGTATGTACTCGCAGGTCAGGTTCTCCTTATTTATGGCAACCGCAACCATTGGTGGCTTGGATGCCACCTGCATCACTGTGTTTACGATCTGACCGTTGATGGCTTCGCCATTTGTCGATGTGACCACGTAGAGCCCGTAACTGATCAGATGCAGTGCTTTTCGGTTCATTTTCCATACATGTTCGATAAGTTGGGGGTTTTAGGATTTTAACCACAAGATTACACAGATTTACACGAGATTTCTGTGTTAATCTTGTGTAATCTGTGGTTTTATGTGGATATCCATATAATATTGAGCATGTTCCATTTTCCCTTGACTATCAACTCAAATCGCATCCGCGCTCATCCGGATCATCTGCCTGACCTCGGCACCAAGCGCCGGCGGCAGTCCCTTAATATCCACATTCAGGAATCCGCGAACAATCGCACCAGCAGCCTCGTCTTCCGAGAGACCCCTCGCTGTCAGGTATGCGATCTCCTCTTCCGATATCCGCCCGACCGCTGCCTCGTGCGAGAGTTCGGCGTCCTCTACAGTCGCCTCAAGTTCGGGAACCGAGTGGATCCGTGCCGTATTGGAGAGCATGAGCCCGATGCACTCGAGATGCCCTTTCACGCCAGGCGCCGAGCCCACGATCGCACCCCTTGCAGTGACATCAGCTTGATCTGTTGCAATCGACCTGGATATCAGTTCGCATCGGCTGCCCTCGCCCTCCAGCACCACTCTTGCCCCGATATCGATCTTTGAATCCTTTGAAGCGTGGATGATTGTCTGGGTCATCGTTCTTGCATTCCTGCCGCAGTATGTGACCGGGTACATCTGCACGTCCTTGACCGGCTTCATCAGGATGTAGTTGTTGATGTATGTCCCGCCCTCATCAACGATGATGCCGCTTCTCGGCCGTACCACCACTTCAGGCGCCCAGTTGTGAATCATCGTGTATGTGAGCGTTGCGCCTTTCTTCACATAGAACTCGGATACCCCGAGATGCATGGCAGAGCGCACATCCTGCGCAGTCGAGCAGCCTGTGATGATGTGGAGTTCTGCGCCTTCTTCGACGATCACGATATTGTGCACATTCTGCGAAAGCCGCTCCTTTCCGATGAAAAGACATGCCTGCAACGGAAAGATCGATTTAACGCCTGGGGCAGCTCTCACAAAGTAGCCGCCGGTCTGCTTCTCCGCCACCTCTTTTGTATAGATGTCCTTGTCAGCATGAACCGCATGCCAGAAGTAATCTGAGAGCCAGGAGTACTTCTCAAGCGCCTCGCTACTGTCCAGAACCTCGATCCCCTCCTGCACGGTAGTTGAGCAGAGAACAGAGTGATCAAGTTGCAGGAACGACCCTGATCGCTCTTCGCCGTCCGGATCATACCCGACTCCGAGAAGAGACTTTTTGTATTCGCCTTCTATCTCGGATCGGTCTTCCGGAACGTGTTCCTCTGCCTCCATCGTGTAATCTTCCGGATTCACGGCATTCACGACATCTGGCACTCTTTTATGCATTTCTCGTAGCCTCCTTCTAATATCTGCCACTTTTCCTTTCGAACGGGTAAAATTAAGTTAGATATTAGATGGGATAATCTCATTCAAATAACCTCCAATATCCATTTTTTAAGCGTGTTGATCTCATCATCTGCTTCAATAAGTTCGTTTAGAAAGCTATGAAAGTTTATATTCCTCTCGACATGCGGAATACTATGCAACTCTTTTGGGTCAACCGGAAGACCAAAATCCTTGGGAGAGATTCGTTTCTGTCTGGCTCTATCTAACAGCCAGTGTTCAAGGTATGGCGAGATCTGTATCAACCGTTTGCTGGCGTCATCCTTCCGGATCAGCAATTTAACCGTGGATTTGGTCTCCTTTTCGATGTAGTTCTCCATATCCGATGGTTGATCGCTGTAGGGGTCTTCATCAATGATGCCAACGGTTCTACCCCTTTTCTTCACGATCTCCATGACTTTTCCCTTGCCGCCCTCGTGCTTTATCTCTCGTCTGGGAAATCCTATGCTCTTTACCAGAAATTCATCGGTGTAACACTCAACGATTATCACCGATTCTCCTCCTCGAAAGTGAAAGAGTGCAGATTGAAAAACGGATCATAATCCATCAACTCTGATATCTGTTCATCGGTGAGAGATTTGACTTTTGTCTGATAATCCCTGAAATATGTGATGAACACATTCACGGAATTTTTATGCGCTTTCTCAAGGATTGAGAGGAGGAGATAGG
The DNA here is from genome assembly GCA_030609345.1 of Methanosarcinales archaeon. The sequence continues at coordinate 4,181 of JAUWCK010000040.1, forward strand.
GGTTGTGAGTTGCTATGAAGTACTGGTTTGTCTCATCGAATGCGATTCTTTCTCCGAGATACTTTGTGTAGTAGGGGAATGAGTGGGATTCAGGTTCTTCGAAGACCAACGTGGAGTTTTTGTTTGATTCCATGGCAATTACATGGAATATTATCCTCTGGAGTGTGTCCGAGGTTAGAGTATAAGGATAGCTGAAAACCAGATCATCTACCTGCTTCTGAATCTCAAATGCTCTTTCCTGAGGCTTGAGCACGAGTTTAAAACCAAAACTCTTGAAAAACATTGCCATGGTTTCTCTTAGTTTTTTATTCGCCATAACAACCGCAAACAGATTGGAACCATGCGGTGGCGAAAGGAACGATGATTCGCTGTCTGGAAATTCGTTCTGCTCTACAAATCTGTAAAATTTTATAAACTCGGTTTCAGTAAGGCGGGTTCCACGTTGGATGTTTCCCGAATAATCCAACACGACTTCGCTTTGCTCACGTTTCTCTCCATCTTTCAAAAGTACACTCTCAAAGTAGAAGTTATCATCTTTAAATTCTATCTTCAAGTTTAGTTTATCAGTCGTTATCTCAACCGACTGGTCGAGCAAGTCATCATAAAAAAGGTTCTGAGTGCCCTGAAATCTAACATATTTTTTGAGACTTGTGTGACCTATACCACTATATCCGCACCAGCTCAGTAGCCCAAGGGCTTCGAGTATGTTTGATTTGCCCGTATTAGGCTCCCCGATGAAGAGGTTTATTCGTTTACAGTCGAGTTCCAGATCTTTGATTGACTTGAAATTTTTTATTGATAGTTTTTCAATCATTCAAACACCCTCGTATACACATCCTCTTTTCTCACCTCTTCTCTTAACCGTTCTCTTCCCGCCATAAATCCGTCCCGCAACTTCTTCGCCTTGTTCTCGATCGGAAGGATCTCAGATAGCGCCTGCGCGACACGATAGAACACCTCGCCTCTGCCCCTCTACCGTAACCGGATTCATATCATTTGCGACATTCACGACATCTGGCACTCTCTTATGCACTTCTCGTAGCCTCCTTCTGATATCTGCCTGATGATCTGGTCGGGCTTTCCCGAGCACCCGATCCTGCCGCCGAGCATCACATGCGCCCAGTCCACATCCACATAGTTGGTGATCGTTGCAAGATGCGTGATGATAAGCCCGGATGCGATCCGCCTGCTCGGGAGTTCCTTTCTGTGCAGGAGTTTGCCGATAATCCCGCCGATCAACTCCATGTTCTCGATGTCAACGCCAGAATCGGGCTCATCCAGCATCACAAAATCCGGGTTCTGCGCCATCAGTTGCAGTATCTCGGACCTTTTTATCTCGCCTCCCGAGAAACCGGCGTTCACATCCCGCTCCAGGAATTCCTCTGTGAAATGCAGTTCTTTCGCAAGAACGCGGGTCTCATCGGTGATCTCACCGGATTTATCGCCACGGCAGAGGTTCACCATCTCCCCAAGCCTGATGCCGCGTATGACCGGCGGGTTCTGAAATGCGATCCCCATCCCAAGTTTCACGCGCTCAGCGGTCGACAGGTTGGTGATATCCTCGCCATTGAAGACGATCCTGCCGCCGGTCACCCGGTATCTCGGAAATCCGAGTATACCGAGCAGGAGCGATGTCTTTCCTGACCCGTTGGGACCTAACAGGACATGACACTCGCCCTTCTCGATTATGAGGTCGAGACCTTTGAGTACGGGTCGTCCATCGACCTCGAGGTTCAGGTTCTCTATTTCGAGCATGCTTGATCAGTCCTTAATCTTCTCAAACGTTTCCTTGTACTTGCAGACCGGACACTCTGCCGGTGCCTCATCTGCAACGGTTACGTATCCGCAGTTTGTACATCGATATTCTACCATGACTTATACCTCCTTTAGCCATCTTTGTTAGAGCGTTTGTATGGTGGCATCCATGTAATGTCACGCACGTTTTGGAGATGCGCCGTTGTTCCATATATTCCTTTTGTAGTGATGTCGGTCTGTGCAGTTGTGTGCTTTCGTCTCTCAAGTGTATTTGTGCATAAAAACAACCACAACCAATATTTGAGCAAGCGCGAGAGATTACAAGCGTATATTACAAGGTGTGAACACGGCTAAACCCAAAAGTTCAAACGGAGCAAATCTTGGTTTTGAAGAGAAACTATGGCAGGCGGCAGATAAACTGAGAAACAATATGGATGCTGCCGAATATGATTGTATTAGGTGGAAAGGCTCACACCATAGGTTACCCTGAAGGGGCACAATCGGAAAATCCAGTGAAATTACTATATCCGTAAATTTTTACCGCAGAGCACGCGGAGAACGAGAGAGGCATCAGAAAACCCAGCGAGGATTGAAACGGTCATAAAACTCTGCACCCTCCGCGGTGATAAATCACTGGATTTTTAGACAGTGCCCCACAGATATATTCAGACACACCGCGATCACGATCCCCTGTACCCGTTATAGCCAATCCAGACAGATACATCAAAGCATAAATCCAAATCTAACAGGCGGACATTCATGAACGAAATTCAATTAATGGTTGTAAAGGCGTATCCGAAGGATGCGGGAAGGGGGATGGCACGCCTCGATCCCTACGTCCTTCAGACGCTTCAATTGTCACCCGGCGACATCATCGAGATCGAGGGCAGGAGAGTGACCGGTGCAAAGGTCTGGCGCGCTGATCGACAGGACTGGGGGCAGGAGACGATACGGATCGACAGTTGTGTGCGCCAGAGTACTCAAACCAGAGACTCTTCGCTGAACTGAAAGCATAACCCCACCCCCCCACAAACGGGATGGAAACGAGGAGGAATCTGTCATCCCGGGTCTACCAGCAAAGGTGAAAGGAGGCGTTTTCCACCTTTGTCCGCACAACATAATATGTGCCAGGTGTAAGTAATTATTAATCATTAATAAACTTTTTGGTTACCGTGTTACTTCCCAGATGGCATCACCAACATAGTGTAGTGTTTTGACCGCTTTCCCGGAATCGCCGATCATCTCGTCTCCTGAAATGAGCGCACGCCCGATCGCAAGTGCTTTTCTGTGCGCCTCCTCGATTACGATCACGAGATCCCCTGCCTTGATACCGGGATCTGCCTGCACGATTCCCGGGCGCATCACATCAGCACCGTTCACCACGAACCTGGTGGCACCAGCATCCACCACAACGATGCGCGCCTCTGGCGAAACCAGAAGTGCACCTCGCACGGTGAGAAACGGCTCACCATCTGGCATGAAGATCATCGGCACCCCCTCGACCTGTATGATGTCACAGACATCGGTTGTAACCAGTTCAAACCGTTTTCCTTCGAATACATCCCCAATATCAGACGGATCGAATGCTTTTCCGAGTTCTTTTATGATCTTTTTCGCATCACTGCTTCGCAGGTAATGCCTCGATCTGGTATGGATTCCCATGATCCCAATTCTGCGCTGCAACTTAAATAAATTGGCGCAGAGATTAAACTCGATGTTAACATTTGTCGGTCTCGGGCTATACGATGAAGAGGATGTCACCTTAAAAGGCGTCAGGGCGATAAAAGATGCCGATATGGTCTTTGCCGAGTTTTACACATCGAAGATGATGGGAACGACCATAGAGCGCATGGAATCACGATACCAGACGAAGATCACGACGCTGTCACGAGGAGAGATCGAGACAGATCCGGCATGGCTGCACCATGCGATCGACCGGGATGTGGTGCTGCTATCGGGAGGGGATCCGATGGTCTCGACGACGCATATCGATCTCCGCCTGCGCGCATCAGATCTTGGCATCGAGACAGTAATCGTTCACGGAACTTCGATTTCGTCTGCGGCAGCAGGTCTTGCTGGCTTGCAAAACTACCGGTTCGGAAAGTCTGCAACCATCCCGTTCCCGTACACTGTCCGGTCAAAGACGATCGTTTCAGAGACTCCGTACAACACAGTTCTCTTAAACCATGATAACGACCTTCATACGATGCTCTTTCTCGATATCGATCCTGATAAAGGGTTTATGACGATTTCAGAGGCGGCTCAATTGTTGATGCAGGTTGATGAGCGCGGGCTGCTCGACCGCAC
>JAUWCK010000038.1 GCA_030609345.1 Methanosarcinales archaeon
TAACAGGAGATCCACGATGAAACAACTGAAAACTCCACTGGTGGTGTTGAACTTCAAGACATATATCGAGGCAACCGGCAAAAACGCGGTCCGCCTCGCCGAGATGTGCAGCGACGTCAGCAGGGATGCAGGCATCACGATCATAGCGGTGCCGCAATCCTCAGACATCCGCCCGGTAGCAGAGACTGGCATCCCGGTATTTGCGCAGCACATCGACGGCGCCTCCGCAGGCGGCAGTACAGGGCACGTGCTTGCAGAAGCTGTGCGCGATGCAGGCGCGGTCGGGACATTGATCAATCATTCAGAGCGGAGGCTCACGCTCGCCGAGATCGATGCTGCAATCCAGGCGGCACGTCGCGCCGACCTTGCAACGATCGTGTGCAGCAACAACATCGCAACCACGAAAGCAGCCGCAGCATTAAAACCGGATTTTGTCGCGATCGAACCGCCAGAATTGATCGGTACGGGAATACCTGTTTCGACTGCCGATCCCGGGATCGTTTCCGGTGCGGTGGATGCTGCTCTGGGAATCGATCCCGATGTAATGGTGCTATGCGGCGCTGGCATCTCAAAAGGCGAGGATATGGCGGCAGCGCTGGAACTTGGCGCCGAGGGCGTGCTGCTCGCATCAGGGATCGTCCGCGCACCCGACCCGAAGGCAGCGCTTATGGATCTGGTATCCGGAATCTGAGTGATGCGGACACGGGTAGCGATCACGGGTCAGCCCGGGGTCGGGAAGACGACTGTCTGCAGGGCTGTAGCAGATCGTCTGGGCAGAAGCACCGGCGGCATAATCTGCTCTGACATCACAGAAGGGGATAGCAGGGGCAGGCGGGTCGGGTTTGAACTGCTCGATCTGCAGACCGGCGTAAAGGGAGTGCTTGCCCATATTAGGGGAGATGGACCCCGGGTCGGGAAGTATCATGTCAATCTGCATGATCTGGACCGGATCGGGGTAAGCGCGATTTTGAGTGCGGTTGGTACCGATCTGATCGTGATCGATGAGATCGCGCCGATGGAACTTACGTCGCAGAGGTTTATTCGGGCGGTGGAAGAGGCACTGGCGTCTGATAAGGATATGCTTGTCGTGCTTCACCAGCGATCAGGTCATCCTCTGGCAGAGCGGATCAGGACAGAATTCGATCTGATCACGGTAACGTTGGATAACAGGAACGTGATTGTGGACGAGATTGCCGGGCGATTCGAGCCCCTCTGAATTGGGTTGGCGGAGCTGCTGCTATTGGTTTTGGGGGTGAATCAGGAGGATTTCAGGTTTCTTTGAAAGCCAAGTTGAACCTGTGGATATGTACGATATGCAAGGGAATCATCGAGGGGCATGGCGGAAGCATCAGGGTTGAGAGCGAGGTTGGGAATGGGAGTCTGTTTGTGGTTGTGCTGTGATATTCTGCGTTTCATCATAAAACTTTTCGATTAATCGAAAGGTTTAAGTACTATTACTTGCACCTATACAATCAGACACGTCGATTAATCGACAAGTCTAAACAAAAGGAGGTAAACAACATGAACAACCACACACCCCACAACCACATCGAACAGCGACCGGATGAAACCCCTTTCGGGCACATCCCGAAGAGAGCACTGCTACACCTGCCGGACGAGAAAATCGACACCGCGCAGCAAATGTCCGCCATTCCGGAATACCGGATCACAATCGAGCACGGATCAATCCGGCTCGGACAGGAATGCGCTGCCAGCACGCTGAGTGTCAGGAGATGAGATTATGATAGTAACAACAACTGAGAACATACAGGGATATGAAGTTGAGACTTTAGAGATCGTATTTGGAAATACTGTAAGAGCCAAGCATGTCGGGAAAGACATCATGGCTGGCTTGAAAAGCATAGTTGGAGGCGAACTGCACGGATATTCGGAGATGCTTGCGGATGCAAGGGCAGAAGCCATGAGCAGAATAATAGATGATGCAAAAAGACTGGGTGCGGATGCCATAGTAAATGTCAGGTTTACAACATCTCAGATAATGGCAGGAGCTGCAGAGATGTTGGCTTATGGGACTGCGGTTAAACTAAGGAAACTGTAAGAAGTTGAAAAAGGAGGAGGTTACCATGAAAGAACAACAATTAAACCTTAATGGACGTAAAATAGAACGGCTTTTTAGGGGACTATGTATTGGAATTGGGTTAGTCCTTGGATATGGCACAGGTGTTGCAATAGACAATATTGACATCCTAACGGGAGTAGGATTTATGCTTGGCATTGCTATCTCTGTTTATGTTACCGTGAACACTTCACCGAAAGATTTTATCAGTGATTTTTCCCTCGGATTTTTAGTTGGGATCTCTGCTATAGTTATTCCATCAACTCAATCCGTGACGGACGTGATAACCGTCGTAACAATCGCAGTGGTCTCAGTGGTCTTGATAGGGAGATGTATTGAGGATGATAGATCATCATCGTCACCATCACCCACTCCCACGCGGACTACGACACAAGGGGATGAAACAGTTAATTTAGCTAATGTAAATACTATTGAAATTATGCTGCTTGAATCGTTTCCGGTTCAGGTAAACGTCGGTGCAAGCGGCGAACATCCCGATAGCTGCACTAAAGTTGACGAAATTACAACGAGACGTGAAGGAAATACATTCGTCGTCACTATAAGCGCATTCAGACCCGATGACGCAATGTGTGCAGAGGTAATTACGCCGTATGAGGAAGTTATCGCATTGGACGTGGTCGGATTGAAAGCAGGCGTTTACACAGTAGAGGTCAATGGAATACGGGATACGTTTGAACTGAAAACGGACAACTAAGACAAAAATAAAGATGAATAACGAATTCCCAACCACCGATGACGCCCGGGCAAGCTGATTGTGGGTGTGGGGTGGTTGGGGCTTAAAATTTGGTCAGAACCATGGGTGAAAAAAATGAACACGTATGTCCTGTTGAAAAGGCAGGGGGACTTGATAGTGGAATAAGGAAATTGTTGCAGCGTCCCAAAAAGATTCTGGGAAACTACGTTGAATCGGGGATGACCGTTTTGGATTTGGGGTGCGGTCCCGGATTCTTTTCTGTGGAGATGGCTGAAATGGTTGGTGCATCCGGCAAAGTTATCGCTGTAGACATGCAGGAAGGGATGCTTCGGAAATTGGAAAGTAAGATTCAAGGAACAGAAATTGAAAAACGAATTAAATTGCATAAATGTGATAAGGATAAAATAGGCATCACAGAAAAGGTCGATCTTGTTTTAGCTTTTTACATGTTTCATGAAGTTCCTGATCAAAAAAAGTTCTTAGGAGAGATAAAATCCATGTTAAAACCAAAGGGGGAAGTTTTTATTGTAGAGCCAAAATTTTTCCATGTTTCGAGACAAGCATTTGAAGAGACTGTGAAGATGGCTAAAGAAATAGGATTTAAACCTGTTGAAAGACCAAAAGTGTTTTTGAGCAGGGCTGTGGTTTTCAGGATATAGATTTTTTAGTAGCCCCGTTCATTGGATGGTGAGTTGTCGCAGCTACGTTGTGCACGGACCCGGGCAAACCTCATGCGCAGTTTTCTTTGCAGATGCTTACCGCGTGTTGCCGGTAACGGCGTTGGCACGTGCCTTGAAGCTGATGCCGGCATCGATACGGTCAATGCCCCGGACCGCCACATCGGGGTGGCGCCATCTGTAACTGCTTTGTGATTCTGTTGCGAAGTTTAACATCCTATCACAATACCTTTCGATTAATCGAAATATTTAAGTACTATTACTTACATCTATAGTATCAGACAAGTCGATTAATCGACAAGTCTAAACAAAGGAAGTGCACAACATGAACAACCACAACCCCCACAACCACAACGAACAACGGCATGATGAACGCCCATTCGCGCACATCCTGAAGAGAGCACTGCTACATAAAGAGGACAGGAACATCGACACCGCGCAAGCAAATGTCCGCCATTCCGGAATACCGGATCACAATCGAGCACGGATCAATCTGGCTCGGGCAGGAATGCGTTGCATCGCCGCAGGCAATGCGTTGCCAGCACACTGATTATCAGGAGATGAGGTCATGAAGAGATCTGAAATTTCAGAACTTAAGGATTGCAAAGAGATTAACAGAATAGAAATGTCAAGAGAACTGACAATTATATTGACGGGTATGGGACTATTATCATTCTTCGTATTCGGATGCTTCTTCAAGCTTGTACATACATTAACAAGTCCAAACACAGGCGGTTTTGAATGGACGTCCATTGCAATTTTAATAGCCATATCTACCATTGTCTTTGCGATGTTATTCCATGAATTTATCCATGGAGTTGCTATTTCGATGTATGGAGGTAAATCCAGATATGGGGCAGGAGTTGCCCATTATATACTTCCCTACCTCTACACCACCACAGAAACAATCTTTCGCAGGAATCAGTTTATTGTTATTCTGATGGCACCGTTGATAGTGATTTCTGTACTTGGTGTTATTTCAATGATTGTTTTCCCCGCAATCGCCCATTGGTTCATTATTCCGCTCACGATGAATGCCGCTGGAGCAATTGGGGATTTGTGGATGACCGCCTCAATAGTAAGATATCCTGAACATATAATATTAGCCGACGATAACTCAGGGCTGACAATTTATGGTAAAAGCACGGATAAAGTCGTGAACACTTCACCGAAAGGTTTTATCAGTGATTTTTCCATCGGATTTTTAGTTGGGATCTCTGCTCTAATTATTTTATCAACGTTGCTTCCCATGATTTTGCATACTTCAAACGTGGATTCATTCGCGCTTGGCATCGGGAATGGCAATTTTGTAGCTTTTGAGTATTCGGGAGGAGAAGAAGGTTTCGGATTTTCCATAAATCCCCTACCAATGTTATTGTTTGGCGGCGTTATGGGACTGATCTATGGCTTAGCCAGATCTGGCAAACCTGCTGCTAAACCGGAGAACTGTATCTAAAGATTTGTGGAAAAGCCCGCGGCGTCGCACCTACCATGGTTATGGCAGGAAAATCTCTGTAGCGAAACGCCGCGAGCACATCCATTCGCTGATGGACGCAAGAAAACGCCAGTGATTGCGGCAGGGATCGTTGCGCATGTCCTGCTAGTTGGGGGGGTTGGCGACATTTGGGGTTCCTTTGATGAAGATAGAATTGTAAGCAAATTTTCGATCCTGTTATGAATCCTCACATCTCATCATAAGGTCTTTCGATTAATCGAAAGATTTAAGTACTATTACTTGCACCTATACAATCAGACAAGTCGATCAATCGACAAGTCTGAACAAAAGGAGGTAAACAACATGAACAACTATAACCACCACAACAACGAACCGCGGCAGGATGAAACTCCAGCCGTGGAGATCATAAACGCCAGGAAGAGCTACTGCATCGGCGAAATGGAAGTGCCGGTACTCCAGGGCATCGATCTCTCGATCCGGCGCGGCGAGTTTCTTGCGATCATGGGTCAATCGGGCTCAGGCAAGAGCACGCTCGCGAACCTGATCGGCTGCCGTGACCACCCCACCGAAGGAGAGATCCGCGTTCTCGGAAATGTCGTGAACAAACTCTCTGACGATGAACTCGCACATCTTCGCGGCGAGATCGGGTTTGTATTCCAGACCTTCGATCTCGCGTCAGGGATGAGCGCCTTTCAGAATGTCGAACTTCCGGCGATTGTGTGCCAAAAACACGGCTGCAATCCGGAGAAGCGCGCGAAAGAACTCTTAGAACTCGTTGGACTCTCAGATCGCATGCATCACAAGCCGGTACAACTATCAGGCGGGCAGCGCCAGCGTGTTGCGATCGCAAGAGCGCTCGTAAACGACCCATCGATCATTCTCGCGGACGAGCCCACTGCAAGTCTCGACACCGGAACGGGAGCTGAGATCATGAAAATCTTTAAGAATCTGAATCGGGATGGGCGCACCATCATCATGATCACGCATGATCCAGCGATCGCAGCTCATGCTGACCGGATCGTGCACGTAAAGGACGGGTTGCTGGTAAACGGGAACATGAACACCTGAGGTGAGCAGCATGAACCACCACAACCACAACAACGGCGAACCGCGGCTGGATGAAAATCCGTTCGAGGGCATCATTCAGAGGGCGTTACTGCATCAGCAAAATGGGAGTGCCGATACGGCGCGGCAGCAATCCGTTGGTTCAGAGTACCGGGTCACTACCCGAGCACGGACTATCTGGCTCGGACAGGAATGTGAGGTGCGATCTGCGAAGCAGCGACGGAGTCGTGACGGAGTCAGCAAAGGTATACGCCAGCATCACCACAGGCAATGCGCCTGCAAAGACATACCCCATGATGAAGAGGCAAGATCATGAAGATCTTTGAGTACCTGAACAGAGATGAGCGCACCATCATCATGATCATGCATGATCTGGAGATCATATCCAACGCTGTCCGGATTGCGCGTGTGAAGGGCGGACTGCTGGTAAATGAGAATATGAACACCTGAGGTGAGCAGCATGAACAGCAGAAAACCATTGAAATTCATCCAGCGGCGAAAGTTGAGATCGCTGGTGGATGTCTTGAGCACAACACCCTATACGGGACATGACCACAACCGAGCGTCAACGATATCAAAAATCAGGAAGGCGTACGCATGAACAACCACAGATACAACGAACCGCGGCTGGACGAGACTCCAGCCGTGGACATCATAAACGCCAAGAAGAGCTACTACATCGGAAAGATGGAAGTGCCGATACGGCGCGGCATCGATCTCGCCATCCGGCGCGGCGAGTTCCTTGCGATCATGGGACCATCCGGCTCATGCAAGAGCACGCTCATGAACCCGATCGGATGCCTCGACCTCCCAACCGGAGGAGAGATCCACGTCTCAGGAAAGGACGTGAGCAAACTCTCCGAAGTCGAACTTGCACATCTCAGGGGGCAGGAGATCGGATTTGTGTTCCAGACCTTCAATCTCACGTCCGGGATGAGCGCCTTTCAGAATGTCAAACTTCCAGCGATTGTGTGCCACAAACACGGCTGCAATCCAAAGAAGCGCGCGAAGGAACTCTTAGAACTCGTCGGACTCTCCGATTGCATGCATCATAAGCTGACAGAACTATCAGGCGGGCAGCACCAGCGTGTTGCGCTCGCAATGGCGGTCCCAGCATCCGGATAGTGCATCCAGCCAGTTTTATATCTGCGACGGAGCACAGTCATTTCTGGATAGGCGGTATGCGGTATTTGGCAGGACGATCGAGGGAATTGATGTCGTGCGGGCGATTGCAGAGATTAAAACGGGACCGCAAGACAAGCCTATGAAGAGTGTTGTGATCACCGGAATCTCGATCAAACGAGCCTCATTCCGGAGGGCTTCACTGGATTTAGCCCCCCTCCCCTTCGTCGGTCGTTTGCAAACGCCGGATGCGATTGTGTGTGAGGGATTGGAATTGGGTGAAAACACCCAAACGCTTTTACCCAATCGGAGGCGTATAGACATTAAAGCGGTGCAGGTGACCCGGATGAAACTCGATAGCATTGATAAACAGATTCTCGTGATACTGGAGCAGGACGATACGACCTCAAACGCAATGGTTGCGGAAAAACTCGGCATCACACCGGAGGAAGTGGAAAAGCGGCTCGACAGGCTCACAGACACCAGAACCAAGATACTGGTCGTTGATGACGAACCCGATACCTTGATCCCACTAACCCGTGCGCTAGAGGGTGAGAACTATACTGTCGTCGGGGCGGTCGATGGCGCTGATGCGCTCGAAAAAGTCAGGGATGAGACGCCTGACCTGATCCTCCTCGATCTGATGCTTCCGAAACTGAATGGCTATGAGGTCTGCATGAAACTGAAAGAGGATCCGATAACTCGGCAGACCCCGATCATCATGCTCAGCGCAAAAGGTGAGATCAAGGACAAGGTGCTTGGTATCGAGATCGGCGCGGACGATTATGTGACCAAGCCATTCGATCTGATTGAATTGAAAGCGCGGATACGGGCGCTTTTGCGCAGGACTGGAGTGTGAGGGACTACAAGCGATTTACCACCATCGCCATCGCCGCACTTCTTATCGTTGCGGTAGCATGGATGGGGCATGTCACCAATCAGGAAGTGGAGACGATCGTGCAGCAGCAGTTCAATGCGCAGCAACTGCTGCTTACCAGACAATCTGCGGCGGGAATCGAGAGCTTTCTTGAGGAGAAGACCGTTTTAATCGAGGTGCTGGCAGCCGATGCATCAGATACGTCACCAAAAGGTATGGCACGGAGTTTTATACCTATTTATTATAGATCCAGAGGATTTTTTGCAATTCAATTTATAAATAGTACCGGTGTGGTGGTATCAGGCTATCCGGCAGAGGATACGCCAGTCGGATTCGATCTGTATGCGGCGAACAAAAATCAGGCATTCGAC
>JAUWCK010000062.1 GCA_030609345.1 Methanosarcinales archaeon
CGGCGCACCGCAGCGGCGGCAGTGCTCTGCAAGCATCGTCCCGCCAAGTTCGAGCAATCTGGACATGGCATCGATCTCATCCATAACCTCCTATCGATCACCCATCTTTAAATATGATATGGTGTGGATATACCACATACAGATTGGAATATGGATGATGCCCATGTCGATCAAAGAAACAGTTGAACAATGCAATATTATTCTGGATACTATCCTGAACGATACGTCGGTGCCCCGGAATATACGCCATGCAGCAGACGAAATAAAGAAAAATTTAGCAAATGAAAATGAATCAATCTCATTCCGTGCTGCAACCAGCCTTAATATTCTAAATAAGATCACAAATGACCCGAACATGCCGATGCATACTCGCACTCTCGTCTGGAATCTTGCAAGCCAGTTTGAGATGATTGCAGTTGAAGAGTGATTGCATGATTGGAGATTGATCTGCCATGGAGCCGGAACAGGGCGACCGGGTGCGCGTTATAACCGATTGCGTGACGTACGAAGGCGTGCTGATGCCGAGCACCACTGGTCGGATCGTGATCAAACTGGATAACGGTTACAACGTCGGAGTGGACAGGGGCGCGCAGATCGAACGGATCGAGAAGAGAGCGCCCGCCTCCGGAGAATCCGAAAGGAAAGGAAAACAAGAATGGGTTCCCAGGGATGATCTGCCGACCGTTGCGATACTCTCGACCGGTGGAACCATCGCAAGCAGGGTCGATTACCGCACAGGAGCGGTCACTGCCCAGTTCACAGCAGAGGACGTCCTCGATGCGATACCGGAGTTGCGAAAGATCGCAAACTACCGCTCAAAGGTCGTCTACAACATCCTCTCAGAGAACATGCGTGCCGAGTACTGGATCGAACTTGCGCGTGCCATCGCAGAAGAGATCGAGAACGGTGTAGATGGTGTGATCGTGACGCACGGCACCGACACAATGGGCTACACCGCGGCAGCGCTCTCATTCATGATCGAGACCCCGGTTCCGATCGTTCTTGTTGGTTCGCAGCGGAGCGCTGACCGACCGTCAAGCGACAATGCGATGAACGCAATCTGCGCCGCATCGGTTGCGGTAAGCGACATCGCGGAGGTCTGCGTGGTCATGCACGGGAGCACGTCAGATGACTACAGCCTGATCCACCGCGGAACACGGGTTCGGAAGATGCACACCTCACGAAGGGATGCGTTCCGGTCGATCAACGCGTCACCCATCGGCAGGATCGATTACCCAGAGTGTGAGATCAGGACGTTTACGGACTACACGAGGAGAGGTGAGCAGGAACTTGTACTTCGTGACAGCATGGAGCAGAAGTGCGCTCTTCTCAAGTATATACCAGGAGCAAGCCCTGAACTCCTCCGGTTCTGCAGTCTTTCAGGATATAAGGGAATCGTTATCGAGGGCACCGGGCTTGGGCATGTCGCTTCCGACTGGATCGAATTAATCGAGTACGCGGCATCAGGCGACATCCCCGTCGTGATCACGTCCCAGTGCCTGAACGGGAGGATATGCGACCGGGTCTATGATACCGGGCGGGATATGCTCAACGCAGGCGCTATCGAGGCTGAAGACATGCTCCCAGAAGTCGCACTCGTGAAACTGATGTGGTCGCTCGGGCAGGGGTGGGAGTACGATGAGATCTGTGCGAATATGACTGAGAACATCGCCGGAGAGATCAGTGGAAGTTCGGGGTACGGCTATGGTAGCGGAGCTGCGGATAGGCATAGCCAGCCGTCCGTGGACGCTTGATCAGCGGATCAGATCGCTCACACTGAGACCGGTAACGCCTATCGCAATCAGGACTATTGAAGCGATCTTCAGAGCATTTGCGGGTTCTTAAGTGCAGGATTCCGATGATGCTCACGATCACAATTCCTGATCCAACCCACACAGCGTAAGCAAAACTGAGGTCAAATGTCTTTAAGGCAAAGATAAAGATGGTAAATGCGATTCCCCAGAAGACAAAGGTGAGAACAGAGGGAACAAGGTTCGAGAAGCCGTCGGAGAGCTTCATACAGGTGGTGCCGCAGACCTCCATGATAATTCCTACTGCGAGAAGTAACCATTGCATCATTGGTTATTGTCTCCAATTGTTAATCTGTTCTTCTGTCAGACCCGGAAGCGCAAAGATATTAAGGCATCAGCGACTTCGATTCTTGTATGTACGCAAAGAGACTCACAGCGCTTCCGCCCTATCTTTTCGCGGCGATCGATGAAGCAAAAGAAAATGCGATCAAGCGTGGGGTTGATGTCATCGATCTCGGCGTCGGCGATCCTGACCTGCCGCCGCCAGCCCATATCATCGATGCGCTATGTGCGTCCGCGCACGACCCAGAGCGGCACCAGTATCCCTCGTACACAGGAATGTTAACCTTTCGTGAGGCAGCAGCCGAATGGTACAGGAAGACGTTCGATATCACGCTTGACGCGGGAAGCGAGGTGCTTGCGCTCATCGGATCGAAGGAAGGGCTTGCGCACATCCCGCTTGCGTTCGTAAACCCGGGCGATGTCGTGCTTGTGCCGGATCCGGCATACCCGGTCTACAAGATCGGGACGCTCTTTGCAGGCGGCGTGCCTTACACCATGCCGCTTCTCGCAGAAGCCGGTTTCCTGCCTGATCTGGACGCAATACCATCTGACGTCGCAGATAAAGCCAGACTGATCTTTCTCAATTACCCGAACAACCCGACTGCGGCAGTCGCTGATCTCTCATTTTTTAAGGAGGTAGTCGATTTCGCAAGCGAGCACGACATAATCGTTGTGCACGACAATCCGTATTCTGAGATCACATTCGGCAAGTACCGTGCCCCGAGTCTCCTATCGGCGCCGGGAGCGATGGATGTCGGGATCGAGATGCACTCGTTATCAAAGACCTACAACATGACCGGCTGGCGCATCGGTTTTGCTGTCGGGAATCCTGAAATCCTCTCAGGGCTCGGCACGGTCAAGACAAACATCGATTCCGGGGTATTCGAGCCCGTCCAGGAGGCGGCAATCACTGCACTCACGGGTCCACAGGATTGTATCAGCGATATGCGCAAGATATACACGGAACGGAGAGACCTGATGATCTCCGGATTGCATACGCTTGGAATCGATGCCGCACCGCCAGAGGCGACGTTCTACATCTGGACGCCAGTACCTGATGGCTACACCTCGCTCTCGTTCTCTGCGATGCTTCTTGAGAAGATCGGGATCGTGGCAACGCCAGGAGTCGGGTTCGGGGAGTACGGTGAAGGTTATGTCAGGTTCTCGCTGACGAGCTCCACCGATCGGATAGCAGAAGCGGTCGACCGGATGCACAACGTGTGATTCGGCAACGTCCCGACCGGGACTCGAACCCGGGTCCATCGCTCCGGAGGCGATGAGGATATCCGCTACCCTATCGAGACTTTTTGTATGATTGTGGGATCGGTGCAGATAAGAGTTGTGGCTTTCAGGGTTCGTCTGTGAACTTCGCACCCCCCACCGTCTCACCGTCTACCTGCAAGAAGCCCCCGTACATACAGCCGCGCCCAGATAAACGCTACTGCAGGACCAATGACGTTTGCAGCAACGAGACCCCACCAGATCCCGGTAAGCCCCATGCCAAAGTTAAACGCGAAGAGAGCTGCAAATATTGGGGTCAGGATGAGCGTGCGCAGGATCGTGACAAAGAGTGCGTTCATCCCCTTCCCGGTCCCCTGGAAGAGCGAGGAAGAGAGCATCCCAAACGGCACGGTCACATAGAAGAGACTCACGATCCTTAAGAAGATTACCAGATCGGGTGCGATGTGTGCCGCGCTCTCGGACTGCGTGAACATAGCAGCTATCTGGGGGGCGAAGATGAAGGTTGCCACCGCTATCACCGCCTCTATCAACACACCGATCTTTGTTGCATAGAGATGAGCGATACTCACCTTATCATAGGAGCGTGCACCGAAAGCAGCCCCTGTTACCGAGACGACCGCTGTTGCGATACCGATTAAGGGCAGTGTCGCAATCGATACCACCCGCCATCCTGTGGTATAGACCGCAACCCCCTCGATGCTGCCCACCACCACTACCATGACATTCATTATCACCATTGTAAGCGACATCGAGAGTTGCGTTGCAGAAGCCGGAATGCCGACCCTGAAGATATTCCTGACAATCACCCTATCGAACCTGAAACCGCTGAATTTGAATGATACGTACGTGTCCTTCTTAAAAAGCAGCCAGTTTACCATGACCGCAGACGAGACTGCCAGCGATACGAGTGTAGCCCATGCAGCACCCGCGATGCCCATGCCGAGAATGTAGATGAAGATCGGGTCCAGTATAATATTGAGACCCGCGCCCAGCGTCATGACATACATAGCTCGCTTGACATCGCCCTCAGCTCGCAGTATTGCGCTTGCGACGCTTGTTATGAATATGAAGATGCTGCCTGCGAAGATGATCCTGGCATACGAGACAGCCATCCCTGTTGCACTGCCAGCACCGATCAGGACGAACACGTCCTCGGCAAAGGCAAAGAGCGGGATTGTGAAGAGAACCGCAAGCAAGAGCATCATAACAATCGTGTGAACCGCCACATTGTCTGCACCCTCCTTATCACTGGCACCGATCCTTCTGGATATGGCAGACCCGCCGCCCACCCCGAGTCCGTTGGAGAGCGCCATGGCTGCAAAGAAGAACGGGAATACAAAGCCGATCGCAGCGAGAGCGTCCGCACCGAGACCTGAGACCCATATCGCATCGACGAGATTGTAGATCGTCTGCGCTGACATAGCTACGATCATCGGCAGCGACAGTTTTATGATGGCTTTTTTTAGAATCGCCGAGAAGTGTTTTTACGCCTTCGGAGTATTCCTTTCTGCTGTTGTCGCTATTTTCCATCCTGATAACTCTCACGAGGCAAGTATTAAATGTTTATCAGTAGATCATCTCTTCATGATCCGCGTAGGCAGGGATAAAAGAGCGGCTCTGGTATCGATAGGAGTGACCGCATTTCTGGTGGTCATAAAATACGCTGCCGGAATGCTCTCAGGAAGTATCGCTCTCGTTGCTGACGCGATCCATTCACTCACAGACGTGATAAGTTCCATCGCGGTCTTTATCGGTCTTAAGATCTCGGATCGCAAGCCCACAGATGAGTTTCCTTACGGATTTTACAAGGCAGAGAATATCGTAAGTCTCTTTCTCGCTCTTGCAATCCTTTATGCCGGGTACGAGATTATTCTCACATCGATCGGATCGGCGGTCGGATCGGTTATCCTGACAGATATTCCGTTTGCACTCTCAGTCGCACTGATATCCCTGGTGTCATCCTTGCTTTTAAGCAATTATAAGCTTAAGGTCGGAAGAGCGGAAAATTCACCCAGTTTAATCGCGGATGGCAAGCATTCGAGGACGGATGCTCTCTCTTCCGCAGTCGTATTCGCGGGAATACTGGGAAACTATCTTGGTTTCTATTTCCTTGACTCGGCTGCCGGTATCATGGTCGCTCTCTTAATCTTCAAAGCAGGATACGGGATACTAAAAGATTCGATAAAGGTTCTCCTGGACGCATCCATCGATTACGAGAGTCTCAACCGGATCAGGGAGATCGCATCCGAAACTCACGGTGTCGGGAAGATACATTCCTTGAGCGCGAGGAGTTCCGGAAAGTTCATATTTATCGAGATGGATGTGGGTACGAACCTCACAGACCTTGAACGGGCGCACCAACTGAGCGATAAGATCGAAGAGAGGATCAAATCCGAGATGAAAAATGTTGACCGTGTCCTGATACATATAGAGCCAGAGGAGAAGGAATTTACAAGGTATGCGATCCCGTGCATCGAGAACAACGGTCTCCCGTCCGAAATCTCCGGGCACTTTGGGGAGGCGGAATATTTCTGCATATTTGATATGCGAACAGATGACAACGATCTTGTCGATATGCGGTTTCTGAAAAATCCGTTTGCCACCTTAGAGAAGCGGAAAGGGCTTAAAGCCGCCGAACTTCTGGTTGCGAACAGAATAGATAAACTGATCACAAAGGAGAGTATCGCACAGAAGAGCGCGTTTTATGTCCTGGACGATGCTTATGTGGAGTCTGATGAGACCGATGCCGGCACCATCGGGGAAGTCATCGAGAAGATGAGGGGGGTGACGAGAGGTGATGGGGACAAAGCGGCATGATCAGCCACCTCGCCTCCGGTATTCTATCAGCGCAGGAAGCACCACCACAAAGATGCAGCCGAAGAAGAACCAGACGCCGGGATGGAGTCCGAGCACCTGTGTGAAATCGATCGATGAGATGCCCGCACCTTCCGCGATGGGTGCTGCTGCAAGTGCTGGTTCCGGGGCTGGCAACGTCTCGGCTGGCAGAGGTGCGGTGGTCTGCGCTGGCGTGTATGCCTGGGCTACCGCGTCCTCTGTGGTTAATCTTCTTTGCCATAACCCGACACTGTCTGAAAATCAAGTGATTTATCACCGCGGAATACGAAGTATCGCCGAAGGCCGAATGCAGAGGGCGCAGAGTTTCGAGACCGTTTTCAGCCCTCTGCGTGGCTCTGCGCACTCTGCGGCAGAATCTAAGGGCA
>JAUWCK010000199.1 GCA_030609345.1 Methanosarcinales archaeon
GTCGGAGCGATCTTCGGACAGACCGAGGGGTTGCTGGGCAGCGATCTTGACCTGCGCGATCTCCAGAAGACCGGGCGGATCGGTAGGATCGATGTGGACATCAGTTCCAAAGGCGGCAAGTCGAGTGGAACGATCACCATCCCATCAAGCCTCGATCGCATCGAGACTGCGATTCTGGCAGCATCGCTCGAAACCATCGACCGTGTTGGTCCATGTACGGCGCACATCTTGCTTGAGAAGATGATAGATGTGCGCGCTGCAAAGAGAAGGCACATCATCGACAGGGCGAAGTATGTCCTGACCGAGATGTTTAACCAGACAGTCCCTGAAAGCCAGGAGATTGCGGAGGAGGTGAAGAAATCGGTGAGGATTGAGGAGATCACTACTTATGGCAAAGATAATCTTCCTGCAGGTCCGCATGTATCGGACTCCGATACAATCATCCTTGTCGAGGGGCGGGCAGATGTGCTCACTATGCTGAGATACGGGATCAAGAATGCAGTCGCTGTTGGCGGGACGAGCATTCCGGATTCGATCATCCCGCTGTGCAAGGAGAAGACCGTCACAGCGTTCACAGACGGGGATCGCGGCGGAGAACTGATCATCAAGGAATTGCTCCAGATGGCGGACATCGATTTTGTGGCGCGTGCTCCTGATGGCAAGGGCGTTGAGGAACTCGTCCAGAAGGAGATTGTGACAGCACTGCGCCAGAAGGAGCCGGTCGATCAGGCGGTCATCAGTTATGCGCAGGAAGCCGAACCAAAGAGGAAGATACACGATCGCGGTACGAAGATACGCAAGAAATCCGTTTCGAAACCCCCTAAGGCAGAGAAACCAGAGAACGGTTCCGAATTCGCGACACATGTAAAGGAACTTTCCGATACCATGGGTGCACGGCTGCTCGACAGCGACACCAACGTCATCAAGGAAGTGCCGGTGCGGGATCTGGCGGATTCGCTGAAAGGTTGCACCGATAACATCGAGAGCGTGGTCTTCGATGGTGTGATCACCCAGCGGATACTGGATATCGCTGCTGAAAAAGGCGTGAAACACTTAGTCGGGGCTGAAATGGGTCGTATCACCAAGCACCCCACCTCAGTCCACATTATGGCAGTATCCAGCACATAATCATCGTAAACATGCCGCAGAGAAGTTCTTTTGCGGTTTTGCGACCAGGCACAATGTCAAGCAATTGGATCACGTCGACCGAAACCCCGGAAGACTGTCGGTCCAATCCTCTTTTTCTCTGCGTACTCTCAAACACTGATACGTGCCGGATCCCGAATATCTCGGCTGCGGGCGCAACCACCGAACTGAATGATTACACGCCGGCAGGCGATGCCGAGATCGTGGTATATGGCAGCACCCATAGCGTTCCGGAACTGCCGATGAAACCGGACGGTGCGCCAACGCCTGCTGTTATGACCCGTGCTGCGCTGCAACTGACAGGCATTCCGTACCTCTTCGTAAACGCAGGACTTCGGATCGTGCCTGATGTTCCGGCAATCGATCTTGGCGCTCTGCCCGGGCGTGATATCAGGTATGGGGACGCTGTGCCTCATGCGGGTGCGATCTATGAGGGCGCCACACAGATCGGCATGCAACTCGGGAAACTATCAGACTTTATCATCATAGGCGAAAGCATCCCCGGCGGCACGACCACTGCTCTTGGCGTTTTAACAGCACTCGGGTACGAGTACGGCATCAGCAGCAGTTACATGAAAAATCCCCTCGAGATCAAACGAGCGGTTGTGCGGCAGGGCATCGATGCATCAGGTCTCACCACAGATGAGGCGCGTGCTGATCCGCTGCGTGCCATCGCAGCCATCGGCGATCCGATGATGTCTGCTGTTGCAGGGCTGATCCGCGGCATGACGTCGTCTGACATGAGCATCGTTCTTGCAGGCGGCACCCAGATGATCGCGGTATTTACGATACTTACGCACCTCGGCATCGATACCAGCAGAATCTCAATTGCGACCACGAAGTACGTGTCTCAGGATCCTTCGATCGACTTTGATGCGGTGATCCGCGATCTTGGATGCCCTGTCCATGTCGTCGATCCCGGATTCGCGGATTCGTGCCTTTCAGGCTTGCGTAAATACGAGGCAGGCGAGGTCAAGGAAGGGGTCGGTGCAGGCGGTGTGATGTATGCGGCAGGAATGCTTGGCATCACTCAGAGGGAGATGCTTGGTGCGGTTGAGGCGGTGTATGAGGTGTTGATGGGTGGAAGCGGTGGGTGAGGTTTTGCTGTTGTGAATAACTGCGAGTTCTCATAGCCCGGAAACCTCTTCGGCGTATCCATATCTCTTATATTTGCAGTGTGTGCAGAGAGAGTCGCATGATCTACAGAAATGGAACACATCACCCATCATCAATCCCCTCGATGTGCCGCCTCACAACACCCTCGATCTCCCTTATGCTCTCAAGAACTGTGATCTCCTGCATCCGTTTCAGCCGGTCAGCGTTCTCGATGTCCACATCCCGCATGTAGAGGGTTATCTCATTCCCATCCGGGAGTATCGTCGTAACAGCACCCTCGTACTGGTCAGCAGGGTAGATGTAGATCGGTATCCTCGCCTTTGCCGCCTGTGACACGCCGTTTGTGAGAAGCGAGTCCGCAATCCCGTGCGCAATCTTTGCCGCGGTGTTCGCACTCATCGGACAGACCAGAAAGAGATCGAACTTGCCCATCTGGAGCTGCCCTGCAATAAACGGCGAGTTTGCGCCGTGCTCGACACTCGTCTTCGGGAAGATCTCGTTCAGATCGTGCCACAGGTTGTACCACTTCATCACGAGTTCGCCGTTCTTTGAGAGATACACCCTGACATTCAGATCATAGCGATCGGAGAGGTCCTTCATGATTCCAAAAGTCTCTTCGATCTGATCTCCGCATCCGGTGATCCCCCATGCGATTCTAAGCATCCGCATCACCCTCCGGTTCCGGGATCATCCCTGCAACCGAGATCAAGCGGTCGATTGTCCGGTGCATACTCCTGATACCGTCCGCATCCGCGCTGACGCCTTCTGCGCCCTTATCCCTCGACCAGAATGTACCTCCGAGATTCGCACCGAACGAGCCGCCGCCGACAGGTATCATCTCGCTGATCACGTAGAAATCGAGAATCGACCTGATCGCAAGTTCCTGCCCCCCGATCCGGTCCCCGCCCACAGCCGCGGCTGCTCCGACCTTGTT
>JAUWCK010000020.1 GCA_030609345.1 Methanosarcinales archaeon
ATTTATGGGAAGGAAACGACGGTCTGAGCTTAACAGTCGCTCGGGAGTGGATGAGGATCCCCTCGATGGCGTGGCGAACCTCTTTGATGTGGCGATCGTCTTTGCAGTGGCTCTGATGCTTGCGCTTGTGACGTACCACAGCCTTCCTGAACTGGTCTCGTCCACATCGAATGTGACGATTGTGAAGAACCCGGGAACTGCGGATATGGAGATCATAATCAAGCATGGCGAGAAGGTGGAGGTCCAGAAGATAACGGATGAGGACGTTTACGGCATGGGAAAGAAACTGGGCACCACATATCTGCTGGATAGCGGCGAGGTGATCTATGTACCTGATAATGCGACAAAGTAGCGTGATTCTGGTTCTGTTATTGCTGGCAGCAGGAGCAGGAGCAGGAACCGTGAGCGCTAAAGATTGTGGCGGCGGGATCGTATGTGGGTGCGGCGATACAGTGGTCGGCGATTGGACGCTTACCAAAGATATGGTCTGCCCGGAAGGACACGGTCTCATCATCGGGGCAGATGATATCGTGATCGACGGAAATGGGTATGCGATAGACGGTGTTGCACAGGGCACATGCGATGATTTCGGGATAGCGCGCTCGGGAATCTATAACAAGGCATACGACGGCATAACCATACGGAATCTTGAGATCAGGAACTTCTGCAACGGGATCTATCTCAGATATGACGATGAAACCGGGGACAAGGTTGAGCGGATCACCATCGAGAACTGCGAGATACACCACAATGGCGCTGATACCGGTGATGACAACGGGGTTCACGGAATCAAGGCAATCGGCGTATTTGAGAGCACGATCCGGAACAACAAAGTACACGATAACAAAGGTAAGGGCGATAGCTGTGAAAGTGGAGGTAATGGCATATTTGTGATGGGGATCAGCGGTTACGGGGCATGGGATAACCTCATAACCGGAAATGAGATCTACAACAACGCGAAAGGCGGATTCTTCACCAAGATGATGTGCAGGGATACCACGGTCAGCCACAACGAAGTATACGAAAACGGTCAGGGTGGGATCATACTCCGGTGCAAGAAGTCAGAGACGCACACAATCGTTGAGAACAATGTGCATGAGAACTATGGTAGCGGAATCTGGGTGGGCGGTCCTGATAACATCGTCAGAGAGAACACGGTGACTGGCAACAGGGACGGTGGTCCCTTCTCAGGTCTTGGCGGAGGTGAGACCGAGTTTGGGGGCGTGAAGGGTACGGTTGGCGGTCGCGGATGGGGAATCAAGATCTGCCGGGAGGCGCATAACACCGAAGTAACTGAAAATACGGTCTGCGGGAACGATTATGTGGATATAGTGGTCTGTGAGGGGATCACCGGGACTGCGGGTAGCGAGAATACCTGCGGCACAACAGAGAATTACAATGATGATGGCAGCTCCGGGTGCACGTACCGGTGTTCACCATCAGAAGATGATGGTGATGGCGGAGATGGCGGTATCGCCTCCACTGAAGATTCGGACAACATAGAGGAGAGTTACACGATGACGATTCCGGTTGTGGACGGGTTTGTTGAGCAGGAGATCGATCCCGATGATCTGCTGGAACTGAAAATCCCTGTCACCATGATCTCGTTTGAGTCGCTCCGTGCTGCTGCGGATGTTGTGGTTCGGGTAGAGTCACTCCACGACACCTCTTCAGGAGTGGACGTGCCATCGCCCGATCTCGTTTACCAGAACTTCAACCTTGACGTGCCAATTCCTGATGATGAGATAGAGGACGTGAAGATCCGGTTCAGGGTGGAAAACTGGTGGATGGAGGAGAACGGGATTGATTCCATGAATATCTCGCTTTATCGGTGGGACGAAGACGATTCAGAATGGGAAAGAACTCCCACCACCCCTGCAAGCTACGATGAGACTTATGCATCTTACGAATCCAGCACTCCAGGGTTCTCGCATTATGCAATTGCCGGGGTGGGTGGGATGAAAGCTGCGGCACCAACTCCTGCCGCGACCGCGTACACGCAAACTCAGACCCAACTTCAACCACAGTCGCGGTCCCAACCACAGTCCCAACCGCCGGATCAGGCACCGGCATCCGGCAGAGACACAGGCACAACATCCAGGACTGCGCCACAGGAGGCAGGAGGGGCAATGGTTTCAGGAAACGCTGCGGAAGAAAACGGGGCAGAGGGCGCAGAGGCGGTTATGGCACATCACTTCATCGCCGCATATTCGCTGATCGGACTGCTCGCTTTCGCCTACGCACTAAACACATTCAGGTGATGATCTATGATGCACGCATACAAAAACGGAAGAATGATTGCATGGGTTGTTCCGGTTCTGATCCTTCTCGCGTTTGCAGCACCGGCAGCAGCCGGAACAACGGTGAGCATCGATGCTCCCGAATTCGTGTCAGGCACATTCGATGTCGAAATCGGAATCGAAGATGTGGAGCATCTGAAGTCCGGGCATTTCAATCTCTCGTTTGATCCGGATGTGGTAGAGCCAACGGTTATCAGGAATGGTGAGATCGGCGGCGTATCGGTGACGGCTGATGGTGACACGGATGATTCAAGCCCGGTCAACATCACCGTTAGCGTGACAGGGGTTGGTGGTGTGAGCGGGGATGGTTGTCTTGCAACCATCCGTTTCAGGGCTGTGGGGGCAGATGACGCCAGCATATCGTTAAACCTGTCTGATGGCAATCTCACCGATACGGCAGGGAACCGGATAGATGCGGAATGGACAGGCGGCACAGTGACCATCAAATCGCTGATGACTCATGTCTATGTGAAGAACCTTGATGACGACCGGCTGGATGTCTATCTCTACATCGATGACGATTTCAAGCAGTTCGAGGACAGGATCTCGTCCGGAGCCACACAGGAATTTGGCAGCTACAAACTTTCGGAAGGGGTGCATAATTTCAGGATCGGGTGGTTCGATCCTGACACAGAGAAGTGGTACAATGATACCGCTACACGCTCGATATCCGGGGGTGTAGCTACGGCTGTGGTTCTGCATGCTGATGAGCACGATGAGGACGAGGATGAAATCAGTGCTCACGTCTACGTGAAGAATATCGACGGGGATGAATTGGATGTCTATCTCTACATCGACGATGATTTTATCGAGCATGAAACGATCTCATCAGGCGAGACCGGAGACTTCGGTCTGCACGAGTTCGATAAGGATGAGGTGGGATCGCACTCGTTTAAGATCAAATGGCAGGATCCAGGGACTGAAGAGGAGTATGAGAAGATTGCCAGACATTATATAGATAATGAGGAAGCCGTGACGATATTTATCGATCCGCACACCTCAGCTGCTACATCTTCCCTGTACGAAGAGTTGCCAGAGGTTCCTGCGCCGGGTTTGGCATCGTTTTCTGCATCAGCATCATCTCCTGCACCAGCCGCTCAGCCACCTTCCACATCTTCCGCGTCTTCCTCTTCTGCAAGCGCAGAGGCGCAACCACCATCAGACACCACATTCCACACGAATCCGGTCTCTTCGAATACCGGAGACGACCGTTTCGGATACCACCTCATCACAGCATACATACTGATCGGTCTTGTTACTGTTCTCTTCGCGATGACCCGCTTCAGAAGACCATGAGAGGTTTGAGATGATGAGGATATTATATTTTTTGTTATGTATACTATTTCTTAGCCCGGTAGTCTGCGCCTACAACGAGGACGATCTGGAGTGGGCATGCGGCAACTCAAAGGAGCTCCATCTGGGCGAGACAATCTCAAACGGCAACTACACGGTCGAGGCGTACAACTTCCCAAGAAACAACGACTCTGAGAACCAGATCGTCGGGATAGAACTGTATGAAAATGGGATTCCGGTTGCCGAAGAGATTCTGAAGAGCGGGGATGATTACATCCACGACGATGAGGTGCGGATAACAGCGCTCGAACTCTCGCTAACAGACCCTGACTGGACCGCGGATTACCCGGAAGAGGGGTGGGCAAGGATCAAGATCGAAAGGCGGGGGCTGCCACGCTTTGATACCCAATTCGAGACCGATAAGGACGATTATCCAGCTTACACCTCGCATGTTGAGGTGGAGATCACCATCCAGAACAGAGGCGATGCCCGGGCAGATGATGTGGATATCCGGATAGATGGCGGCGGTCTCGAACTGGTCGCAGGAAAGACCTGTTACCATTACTCCAGGATCGAGAGAGGAGACAGGGTCGATGCTAAAACAGATACATCAGCCGCTGATCCGATTACGCTCCGGTTCAAACTGCCGCCGATTGCAGAGGATCGGATATTCAATCTGACTGTGGAGATCGAGTATTGCGACATAAAAGGAACGAGATACTATCATGTCAAATCCTATCCGGTCAAGGTGTGTGGCGTCTTCAAAATCTCCAAATCAATAACTAAAAATATATACATGGATGAGCTTGCTACGGTCACGCTATCGCTGAGAAACAATGGCATGTACCCAATCAGTCCGATCGAGGTCAGCGACACCGTGCCTCCTGATTTCGAGTTGATCGACAATTCGACGCTTGCATGGGAACTGGATCTCGGAGCAGGTGAGTGCCGGAGTCTCACATACCGATTAAAGCCCACACTGCCGCGCAAGAGCGGGTACGTACTTCCTGCTGCGGTTGCACAGTGGGTCGCAGATAACAGGGCAAATACAGCGCGGTCAAACTCCCCATCCATCGCGGTACACGGTCCGAAGATATATCTAACGAAAAGTGCGAGTCCGGATGTCATCGGTGCACGCGATGCTGCTACCGTCGCGGTCACAGTCCGGGCCGAGAATGCCGGAAATGTGCTGGCAAGCGTCAATGTGACCGATTACCTGCCAGAGGATGCTGTTTTCGTGAGCGGTGATCTGAACATGAAGAAAGTCCTGAAAGAGGGGGGAGAGCTGGTCTTTGGTTATGTTATGCAGGTGAACGGCTCGGGTTCTATCGAGCTTCCGGCTGCTGCTGCGCATTTTGTTGATACGCACGATTATGAGGGAACCGTTCTCTCGGAAAGACCATCGATCATGGTACATCAGAAGACCACCATACAAGCGGTTGCTGACACGCCAATCGAAACGCATGAAGAAGATACCGAGTTACACACTACAGAATTGGAATTGCGCATTGCTATACTCTTCACACTGACAGGGATTCTTGTTCTTGCCGCGTTTGCAGTGATGCGATTCAGGCGGGCTCGATAGGTCTTTTGCCAAGAGTATAAGCAAGTATCAGTGCAAGCCCGGTAAAACCTGTCACCAATGCCGAAATTCTCAATCCCCATACCAGATCAGGGGATATGCCGTATAGCCCATGCGTGAAGCAGGACCCTATGAGGAGAGCAGCTCCCAACAGTAGAAAGAATAAACCGGCGATCAATTTGTCTTCAGCTCTTCCGGTACCTTCATCTGGTTTCCATAGCCCCCTCTCGATAAGAGACATCTTCTTTTTGTGATCCAGATATATAATCAGCATGAAACATGCGATTACGGCGATGATTAATAGTATCCAATCAATCATGGTAGTACGAGTTCCTGTATTTCTGTCATTTTTTTACCTCAACCCTTTTCATCAGCTGTTAGGTATACAAGTAAGATTCCCTAAACAAGTTAGGTTTTTACCCAAAAACCTACAATTTGGTTTCTTTTTACCCGTATCCTCTCAGCAATTCTTATTCTAACAATTGTGTCGGCAGCCCCGCAAAACAAATTGAATTCTCGTGAAGATGAAAAGAGGCACCAACGCGTTAGGAAAAACTGTTTTTCCCTTAAAAAATTAGGGAAGAGTATTTGTTCACCTAACAGACAGAGGTGATCCCATGTACGACCGACCAAACCGGGCAGCGGGGTTGCTCTTGAAAATCGCGGGCACAGCGTTCCTCATAATCGGGGGTGTGGGAATCGTTCTCCCGCTCCTGCCGACCACTCCGTTTCTCCTGCTTGCTGCTGCATGCTATGCCAGAAGCTCGGAGCGGTGGTACCGCTGGCTCCTCTACAACCGCTGGTTTGGGAGTTACATCAGGAACTGGCACGAAGGGAAGGGAATTCCGATGAAGACAAAGATCCTGTCGATTCTGTTTCTGATCCTGACGATGGGATATTCAGCTGCCTTTGTGGTTCCATTTTTCATCGGCAAGGTCGGTCTGATCCTGATTGCGATATGCGTCAGCATGCACATCCTCTCCTTTCCAACGCTGGAACCGGATGCAGGAGCATAGCCGAAGCTGCTTCTGGTTCAAAATTAATTAAATATTAAAAAATAAAAAGAGAGTCAAGGCGGATTAAAGCGCACCAGCGACTTTTGTTCCCCACGCTTCGGCATCTCCGAATGCAGGTTCAACGTCTCCGTCGATCCTGAGGGTTTCAGCGACGATATCAGCGCCGCATTTCTTTAGTGCATCCTCGAGGATGCCCACTGCCTCGCAGAACGTGTCCGGATAGTCATCGCTATCGCCCGGACCAAAGACCGCTGCCTTCTTGCCATCCAGTGATGCGCCGTCCAGATCCGCGTGGAAATCGATGAAATCGTCCTGCAACTCACCATCGCCCCATGTAGAGCAGCCGAATACGATCGCATCATAAGACGCGAGTTCGTCAACGCCTGTGTCGGCTACGTCCTTCACTGTAACGTCAGCGCCTCCTTGCTTGAGACCTGCTGCTACATGTTCGGAGAGCGCTTCAGTGTTTCCGGTGGTCGAACCGTATATTAAAATTGTCTTTGCCATTGTTAACCCTTCCAGTATTTTCGTCTATTTGAATAAGGTCAGAGATATATGTGATAATTAGGTAGATAAATAACATACCCTAATAAAATTAGAAAAAACGTAAAATCCTAACTTTATTCGGTTTTTTAACCATAACCGAATCTTTTTAGGGTATGCTATTTGTGTACCTAATGTTAACATGGTTTGGCATGGATAAATTGCCTGAATCAACAGTCCCTGCCGACCTACTGTGGGAATTCACGAATGCCACCGGAAAGTCGACAACCCCTCAGAAACCCAATACTTAAACCCAACTTCGCGCATAACAACCCTACATGGCATTCTCACCGGTACTGGCATCGAAAGCCCTCTGGCAGCTCAGGGTCCGAAAAAGACCCTTTGTCCTGTCGCACGGGATCAATGCAAGATGCAACCTCCGTTGCAAGTTCTGCGAGTACTGGAAGGAGGAGGGCGCGGAGATGGAGACCGGGGAGATACTAAGTCTCCTCGATGAGGCAAGATCCTTTGGAATCGGGGTCTACAATGCATGGACTGCCGAACCGCTTCTGCGAAAGGACCTTCCTGAAATCCTCAAGCACGCCCACGACCTCGGAATGGTGACCTCGCTCATAACCAACGGAAAACTCCTGAAGAAGCGAATACCGGATCTATCGGACCTCGATTACCTGTCAGTCTCCCTGGACGGGATAAAGACATTTCGGGAGATCAGGGGATTTGAATTCGATTGCGTGCTGGACGGGATAATGGAAGCGAAGGAGGCGGGTCACAGCATCCTCTTAAACTGTGTAATAAGCGGAAAGAATCTGGACGAGATAAGGAA
Organism: Methanosarcinales archaeon; assembly: GCA_030609345.1. The sequence continues at coordinate 7,519 of JAUWCK010000020.1, forward strand.
TCTGGTATATCTGGCGCGTGATCTCGGCGTCCGGATATCGTTCGAACCGATCCATGAGTTTGGTGGGATATCGGGCAAGGTCTGGGAGGAGCTCGGGATCAGGGACATGGGCGCGTACAGAAGGGCGGTCGATCAGATCATCGGACTTAAGAAGAACAAGTTCCCGATCATCAATTCCCTGACATACTTGGAGATGGTAAAGAACCTGAAACCCGATTTCAGGTGCCACGCCAGCGAGATCGTCCTCCATGTCACTGCTGATGGCAGGATCGAGAACTGCCGGGTCTGCCGGACGCATCTTGGGGATGTGAGCGACGGCATCCTGAATGTCTGGAAGTCGTCAAAAGACCTGCGGAAAAGGGCGTCAGAGGGATGTGGTGGGTGCCTCTTCTTCGGATATGTTGAAAACAGTCTCCTCTACGAGTTTAAGCCGGAAGTGTTGAAGCATTACGAGTGGATGTGACCTGCATTCCGATCAAGGGATTTGCCAGCCCATCCGCAATCTTTTTATAGAAGTACTATCAGTTGGAATATAACAATTATGGAGGCTCGTAATGGCTGGACAGATCACTCAACCAATAATTATCGTAGATCCAAGTAAGACGCGTGTACATGGAAAGGATGCATTGCAGATGAACATCACCGCGGCTATGGCAGTATCAAACGTGGTAAAATCGACGTTTGGTCCAAGCGGCATGGACAAGATGCTCGTAGATGTGGCAGGGGATGTCACGATCACCAACGATGGCGAGACCATTCTGCGCAAGATCGCTGTGGAGCACCCAAGCGCAAAAACAATCGTTGCTGTTGCGAGTACGCAGGAAAAGGAAGTTGGGGATGGAACCACTGCGTCTGTTATGCTTGCAGGAGAACTGCTTAAAAGAGCAGGCGAACTGATAGACCGGGGCATCCACCCAACAACGGTCATTGCAGGGTATAAACTGGCAGAACACAAATCACAGGAAATTTTAGGCGAACTTGCAATCGATGTCGCAGGAGATGACACCGATCTTCTGCAGAACATCGCAGCAACTGCAATGAGCGGCAAAGCCATCGCATGTGATGAGCTGGCACCCATCTGCGTACGTGCGATACAACTCATTAAAAACGGGGATATTGATGTCTTTAATAACGTCAGGATCCAGAAGAGCGTCGGTAAAAGCATCGAGGATACCGAACTGATCACAGGTATCGTGATCGACAAGAGTCGTGTACACGATGCAATGCCAGAACGCGTCAAGGATGCGCATATTGCGCTGTTGACATCAGGTATTGAATTCCGGAAGTTTGCCAAGGCGCCCGGTGGAAAGAGCAACGAAAAGATGAAAGTAACCTCTGCTGCGCAATTAGAGGAGATGTACGCTGGAGAGGAGTCTGCTATCAAGTCAGATATCGATAGTCTCTACAACATCGGCGTGAATGCCGTCTTCTGCACCCAGAGTATTACCGAGTCTGCGCAAGCATATCTGGTAAAACGCGGCATACTCGGGGTTGCGCGGGTCAATGACAACGATCTGGAAGCGATCTCACGTGCCACTGGCGCAACGATCCTCTCGAATATCGTGGATGTGGAGGAAAGCGATCTCGGCACAGCAGGCATTGTTGAAGAGAAGGGCACAGAGGATGAGGAACTGATCTACATAAAGGACTGCCCGAATCCAAAGACTGTTTCCATCGTCGTTCACGGCGGCACTGAGCACGTTGTGGACACCGTCGAGGGTGCGCTTGGCGATGCGCTGCGGGTTGTGGCTGATGTCGTCAAGGATAACACAGTCGTTGCTGGCGGAGGCGCATGTGAGGCTGAACTGTCACTCCACCTCAAGGAGTATGCCAGAACGATCGGTGGCAAGGAGCAACTTGCGGTCGATGCGTTCGCGGACGCTCTGGAAGCGATCCCGCACACACTCGCAGAGAACGCAGGGCTCGACTCGACCGACATGATGACCATGCTCAAAGCGAAGCACATAGCCGGCGGCACAACATCCGGCATCGATGTGTACAACGGCGAGGTCATCGATATGTATGGAAATGGCGTCATCGAGCCGCTACGGGTGAAGACCCAGTCCCTGAAATCCGCTACCGACGCCACTGTCATGATCCTTAAGGTCGATGATGTGCTTGCATCCGAGCGCAGGGAACTGACTCCGAAACCGGGACAGGCACCACGCGACTATGACCGATTCTGAGATCGAGGAGTCAGACGCTTTGGAAGTTGATGCCGCAGAGGGTGCGGATGCAGATGCAGAATCGCTTCAGGCGTTGAAAGAGCGACTCACGGAATGCGAGGAGAGGGCAGACTCGCATTTCGACCGCTTGCAGAGATTGCAGGCGGATTTTGCGAATTACAAGAAGAGAACCGCGAAAGAGACGGTCGAATCGATCGAATACGCAAACGAATCACTCATCTTGTCGATCCTCGATGTGGTCGACAATCTTGAGCGGGCTCTTAACTCTATTCAACAGGATCATGATGTGGACCACATCAAAAAAGGAATAGAGATGATTCTGCGGCAGTCTTATGACGTGCTCGAGAAGGAAGAGGTCTTCCCGATCGAGTCGGTCGGTGAGGCATTCGATCCGCACCTGCATGAGACGATCGCCCGGGTGAAGTGCGATGCTGAAAGCGGCATCATCGTTGAGGAACTGCAGCGCGGGTATAGATTCAAATCGAAAGTGATCCGCCCCTGTATGGTCAAGGTGGCAGAGTGATAAGTCTTGGCAACGTTTGGCGCAAACAGGGAATTTTAAATAGTCTCTTCATGATTTTATCACGAATTGCACGAATAAACGAATGTCACGAATCTGATAATCGGCAGAAATCTCTGGATTTTTAGATAGGCTTCTTAATCGCAGGGGCACGAATCCAATAG
>JAUWCK010000261.1 GCA_030609345.1 Methanosarcinales archaeon
ACTATGTTATCGTCTTTATACAGCGTAAGAACAGCATTGTTATCGATAATAGAGGTCGCTTCGAGTTCGTATCCTGCTTTCAAGGGTTCCCGATCTCCTTTTTTGATGCTTATAGACACTGCACCGATCAGCGGGTAATCAAACGGCTTGTCAGGATCGCGGTACTGTTCAAGTATCATCGGAGCCGGCTCGCCGTCGCTCAAGTTCATCGATATCCATAAGATGTCGTAATCGATGCCGTCGATCTTCTTATCAAACAGGTAAAGCCCGGAGATGCTGGCGTTCCGGATCTCTTCGCTGCCGTTAAATATGCTGATCGCTGCATCATTCTTCCTGATTTCATCGATCGTTAGCCGATACCCCTGCTCCAGATAAAAGGTATCTCCGGTCTCGACACGGTTCTCGATGTAGCAGATGGTAGCTTCATGCACATTTCCTGCGCAGATCGGGATGATCAGGAGTATTGCGAGTGTTATGAAGATGGTGAGCGGGATTGATCGGTTCATGGTACCAACGGTTTGATTATCCGGTTATTATGCATTGTGGCAACACTGGTTTTCTGCGATACATACATAATAAACTACAGCACATCCTACACAAACCTCCCTTGGCAGCGGGAGGGCTGCACAACGCTTCATGCGCGGCAGCCTTGACAGAGGTGGTACATGATGATGAATGAATACATACAGATCGTAAGCGAAGGAAGAGATTTGAGCATAGAAGAGGCCGAGCGCGCCATCACAAGCATCTTTACGGATGCGACCGATGCCCAGATCGGCGCGTTCCTGATCGGGATTAAGATGAAGGGGGAGTCGATCGATGAGATCGCGGGATTTGCGCGGGGCATGCGCGGGGCAGCACGCACCATCGCGCCGGATGTGGCAGGGACGCTTATTGATACCTGCGGCACAGGCGGCGATGTCCACAACACGATAAACGTGAGCACAGGCGCCGCAATCCTCACGGCAGCCGCAGGAATTCCTGTCGCAAAGCACGGAAACTACGCAATCACATCGCAGTCCGGAAGCGCGGATGTACTGAAAGCTCTCGGCATAAGAATCGATCTCCCGCCGGAACGGGTGAAAGAATGCATCGAGAAGGTCGGGATCGGCTTTCTTCTGGCACCGGTCTTCCATCCGGCGATGAAGCGTGTCGCAGGTCCAAGAAGGGAGCTTGGCGTGCGCACCGTCTTTAACATCCTCGGACCGCTCACCAATCCGGCAGGTGCATCTGCGCAGGTGATCGGCGTCTTTGATCCCGCGCTCTGTGAGACGATTGCAGAGGTGCTTTCTCTCCTTGGGAGCGAGCGTGCCATGGTCGTGCACGGCGATGGCATGGATGAGATCTCGAATGTCAGCGAGACAACGATCGCATCGCTCGAAGACGGAGAGGTCTCGACGTACACTGTCAAGCCAGAGGATTTCGGGATTGCGAGGGCTGAGATCGGGGATATTGCAGGCGGGACTCCGGAAGAGAATGCTTCCGACATTATATCGATATTCGAAGGAGAAGAGGGACCGAAACGGGATGTTGTGGTGCTTAATTCCGGTGCTGCGATCTATGTTTCAGGAATGGTGTCTGATCTGGAATCAGGGGTTCGGAAGGCGGAAGAGGTCATCGATAGCGGCGCAGCGCTTGGCAAGCTGCGTGAGTTCGTGGAGTTTGCGGGGTGAATGTGCTGGAGGGTGGGGCTGTTCATGTGACCCTATACCTTTTTCGCACTGAAAAAATCGTTTCCATATCTGGAAAACGTCGATTAGGCGGTGACTGGTTCCCTGATCACAAGATACTCTGAAAAGGCTTGCGGCAGAGGAATCGGTGTACCGTCTTCGACCCGCTCTTTCACATGCAGCAGGATCGTTTCATACATATTTTGCTCAGTTTCTCCGCGTGTGCTGCCGATTGCCACATGACTGGGTAGGTCTGGCGAATATGCCGAGTAGTTCTCGTCTGCTTTTTCAATGACGATTAAAAACCTGTACAGGATTACCTTTTTTCATTCAGTTAAGATGCTGTTGTTTGGCACAATCGAATTTTCCAGTGATAGGATAGGATACCCCCTCCCAAAAGCTTTTTAACTCTGGGAAGGAATATACCTATTGGTTATACAATGACCATTCTAAACTGAACACTATTAAACTTTGCGCGTATGGGCATACTCTCCCCAATCTTCGAGAACTACTCGAACGACTTCGAATACACCACAACCGGTATATTCTGGAGAATTGTGTCGCCAGACTGTCCGAAATGCGGGTATCGAATGAATCACAACGGATACAATGAGC
>JAUWCK010000030.1 GCA_030609345.1 Methanosarcinales archaeon
GTCGCTCCCGAAGAACTGGTGGAACGTCTCCCGAACCCAGTGAGTGATCATCTGCCGGTTCGCCCATGCGTAGTTTGCACCTGCGCACATCGCGGCGAAGTATTCCTGCCCCTCTCCGGACTGCACAGGCGCACATGCAAGCTGCCTGTCCACGAGTTCGATCCCGTACTTCCGCGCAGCCTTTTCGAGCACACGCAGGTGTTCTGTGCAGATCTGGTGCCCTGCGCCCCTTGAACCGCAATGGATCATGATAGTAATGTCGCCTTTGTGGATGCCAAATGCATCTGCGATCTCGGAATCATAGATTTCACTGACGCACTGCACCTCAAGAAAATGATTGCCGCTCCCGAGTGTTCCAAGTTGCGGTCTTCCACGTTTCATCACCTTTTCACTCACTTTGAGTTCTCCAGGAAGTTCAATTCTCCCGTTCTCCTCGCAGTGCTCGAGATCCTCGCTGACGCCGTAGCCCTGCTCGACCATCCATCCCGCGCCATCCTCAAATACATCACGCAACTCGGAATCCGACACCTTCAGTTTGCTCTTTGCGCCGACGCCTGACGGGACGCTTCTGAATAGCGCATCCACTAACTCCCTGATCTTCGGGCGGATATCGTTTTCTGTCAGGTTTGTGCGGATGACGCGGACGCCGCAGTTGGACACCACAAACGAGTTTGCAACAAAGTTGTGATGCTCGTTTTGCACCATGAAATCGTACACGAAACCGTCGTATTCGATCTCTTCTATCGATCGTATCGAGTCCCAGACCATGCCAGAGGTTCCGATGGCGGATTCGGACAGGAACGCATCGAATGTCTGGAAACTCGCAGGCGCTCTGGACCGGGAACTCCGCCCCTCGTAGAGAGAGCGCTCGATAAATCTCTTGTTGACGTGGGCGGACACAAGTTTCGAACATATCCGAGAGAGCGGCTCGCCAGATTCTCTCATACGCTCTGCCTCTTGCGCCGCACGCTCACGCTCATCGATGATCTGCTCTTTCTTGCGCAGATACATCACAGCCGCACACGCCAGATGCCGCCGTTTCTGGTTGTATTCGAATCCGACCATGCTCCACAACTTGATGAGATTGTCTGCTGTTCCACCGATCTGAAGTCTCAGGCGGTACGATACCTCCCCCTTCTTATTGACATACTCTTTCCTTTTCCCGATACGGATCGAGTCTATGCCAAAGTCCAGAAGGAGCGCGGATATCTGGTCAAGAAACTCTTCTCCGTTCCGGATAATCCCTTCCCGCTTGTTCATGGAGAGAACGGGTGCGTAAAAATTGTATCCGTGCCCGGTCATGGTGGATGGGGCTGAGAGTTCGGCACCGAAAAAGGATGAGAGGAGTAGCCGTTTTTGCCAGAGCCGGAGAGCGAATATCCAATCCGGGAGCAGATACTCTTGCGTGGTTTTATTGCCAAGCGGCATGCCCATGCACGCCAGAAGTGCCGTGAGACTCGACGAAGTCACCTTAAAGGAGTATTCCTCCTGTGAAAACACAACGTTCGAATACTGTGTCGCGATCTCGTGGTCGCGGGTTCTTGAATATATCCGTGAAGGCGTAAATCCCAATTTTTCGATGTCCAGCCGGATATCTTCAAGATCGTCGGGCATCCCGTAGAACCAGATCGTGCCCTTGTTCCCGGTGAAATACATCGTCCCGTCGCCGAGAATGAAACCCATGATCTTCAAAAGATATGGAAACTTCTTGCTATCAGCCACAAGCGGTAAAAGGCTGCGTTTTGCCAGTTCTGTGATCGTCTGTTCCATATTTTTCTGATTAATATCCAGTGACCTGACATCTGCTTCACTTACGATCACATCCGGACATGGTTCCTCGTATTCGACCCCTTTGAACGGGAATATCGCAATCCTCTGCCCCTGCCCCGGCTCCTGCAAATCCTTCACGCGAACCATTCCGCTATCGGTGTAGAACGGATGCTCGGCAGACGCCTTGATCGATTCGCCGGACCATGTTGTGAGGAGATACATCTTTTCACGCGTCGGCAGTTCCATAAAGGCATCGATTCCGGTGTTTCTGGGCTTTGTTCCAAAGTTCATGCACTTGATGCGCTCAGAATCCCACCGGGCATCGAACTCGCTGATCGGAACCGTGTAGCCGTGCTCATGGAGCACCTCCGCGTCTTTTGAGAGGCAGTTGATATCAAATCCGACCCCGCCCGGGCTGATCACACCCTCCTCCGAATCAAACGCAGCGACACCTCCGATAGGAAATCCGTATCCCGGGTGGGCATCCGGCATCGCCATCGAGTACTTCTGGATGCCGGGCAGGGTTGCGACGTTCGCGGTCTGATTCAAGGTTTCGCTCTCAAGCCCCTTGAGCAGAGTGGGGGACAGGAATAATCTGCCGGGCACCCGCATCTTCTCCATATAATCGATCGGAATGTCCCAGATGTAATCCGTGACTCGGTTAAGTTTCGGCATCTTTCCTTTCTGTTGCATGATGAATCACTTCCTTATGTCAGAGCGCGTCGACCAGTTCCGACGTCTTATCAAACGGAGCATCCATGACAGCAGTCCCGACAAGGATCGCATCCGCGCCTACCCGGATCAGACGCACAGCATCCAGAGGACCCCGGGTCCCGCTTTCACTGATGATAATCCGATCGGCAGGTATCAATGGAACCAGATGCTCTGATGTTGATAAATCTACAGTCAATGTATTTAAGTTTCTGTTGTTCACACCTATGATCCTTGCTCCTGTGTTCAGTGCGCCAGCAAGTTCGGCTTTGTCGTGTACCTCGACAAGCGGCTCTATTCCACGCGTAAGAGCAAGATCGACAAACCGTTTGAGATTATTCCCAAGTATGCCAGCGATCACTAAAATCAAATCACTCTCGGTCTCGTATATCTGTTTCTCATCGATTATGAAATCTTTTCTTAGGACCGGGATACTGACTGCTCTTCGAACCGCAGAAAGATTCTCCATGCTGCCGCCAAAGAACGCAGGCTCGGTCAGAACCGAGATTGCAACAGCACCTGCTGCCTCCATCTCCTGCGCAATCCTTGCAGCATCATCGGGAGTTATCTCGCGCTTGTCGGTGGTTGGCGAGCCGGGTTTCACTTCCGCGATCACAGGGATCCGGTTCTCACGCTTTCGCAGTTGTATCAGTGGTATAATGTCCCGGTGCTCGATCTTTTTTGGTGCGTCGGTGTCTGCGGCATGGAGATCCGCGACCCTGCGCCGGGTGGAGGTCAGTATGTCGTCGATGACTTTGTGCATGGGGGATTATGGGGTGTGTAGGGGATATAATGCTTGTCGATCATCGTTCTATGGATTTTTGTATGCTCTGAACCCGGAGATTTCCACACATTCAGAAGATTTAAACTTATGCAGAGTAGTATATACCCCAATAGAACAGAAGATAATGGTGAGTCCCATGGAAACAATGGTAGCAACAATCGATCTGCCGGGGTCATTCATGACGGCAGCAAGAGTCAAAGAGGGTGAGCTTGGCACGTTAATCAGACATTCACTGGCTGCAGAACTATACCGAGAAGGTAAATTGTCGCTCGGAAAGGCAGCGGAAGTTGCCGGTGTTCGGAATAAGTGGGAGATGGTGCTGTTATTGAATGAAAAAGGAATCCCGATAGATTATACTGCAAAAGATGCAGAAAAAGATCTTGAGACGCTAAAAGAAGCATTGGGTAGATGATGATTATTGTTTGCAATTCTACACCGCTTATCGCGCTTTCACGAATCGGAAAGCTAAACCTGTTGAGCGAATACTTTTCAGAAGTTCACATCCCATGTGAGGTATACGATGAAGTAGTAACGCGTGGCGAGGGATTATCCGGTGCAAAAGAGGTTAAATCTATGGATTGGATAAAAGTGGAGGCGGTTACGAATGAAATTGCAGTCGATTCTCTCTGCACGACACTGGACAGGGGCGAATCAGAAGCCATAGTACTTGCAAGGGAAAAGAATGCGTTATTGATCCTCGATGACGGTGATGGCAGGCGGATCGCAGGATCGCTCGGAATCAAGATAACCGGAACGATCGGTCTATTATTACTGGCGGCAGAGGATGGAAAACTCGATTTAAAGCGGTCGATCGATGATCTCATGTCTGCTGGTTTCAGGCTCAGCAAAAAAGAGTATGAGAAGATTATTTCTGGCACGAAGTATGAGTGAACTCGATCCTTTCTCAAACCATATACGCATCTCAGCGCCTAAGTTTACTTCGCCAGATACTCCTCGATCGCGGCATGAAGCGCATCAGCAGCAAGATTTGAGCAATGCATCTTCACTGGAGGCAGCCCGTCGAGCGCATCGGCAACATCATTCCTGCCTATGGCAAGCGCCTCATCAAGCGTCTTTCCAAGCGCAAGTTCGGTCGTCATGCTCGCTGTTGCGATCGCTGCGGCGCATCCGAAGGTCTTGAACTTGATATCAGTGATCCTGCCATCCTTGACCCTGATGTAAACCGTGGTCATGTCCCCGCAGGTCGGACTGCCCACGGTACCGACCCCGTCGGCGTCAGGAATCTCGCCGATGTTTCGTGGATTTGCGAAATGATTCAGCACCTTCTCGCTGTACTCCATCTCTCGTCACCTCCCTGCAAGCGGCGATATGGCACGCAGTTTGCCGACGAGCTCTGGCAGCACTTCGAGCACATATCCAGTCTCGCTTTCAGTGTTCCCCCTGCCAAGCGTGAACCGGATCGATCCGTGGATATCCTCAGGCGCGATCCCGATCGCAAGCAGCACATGCGACGGGTCAAGTGATGCCGAAGAGCACGCAGATCCCGTGGATACCGCAATCCCCTTTATATCGAGATGCATCAGGAGCGATTCTCCCTCCACAAACGCAAACCGGAGATTCGCATTGTTCGGGAGTCTCTCTGTCGGATGACCGTTCAAGGTTACGTCATCGATGGAATCCATCACTCCTGCAATCAGCATATCCCTAAGCCCTGTTAGATGCCTGGTATCGGATTCGAACCGCTCGATGGCAAGCGATGCCGCCTTTGCAAAGCCGACGATCCCTGGAATGTTCTCGGTACTTGCGCGCATGCCCATCTCGTGTCCGCCTCCGTGCAGCAGAGGTTTGATCCCGACGCCTTTCCTGATGTAGAGTGCGCCAACCCCTTTCGGTCCGTAGATCTTATGCGAGGAGATTGATAAGAGGTCGATATTCATCTTCCGTACATCGATCTCTGTTTTACCAAACGACTGGACCGCATCGGTATGAAACAGAATTCCGTGATCCTTTGCGATGGAACCGATCTCGCTAACTGGCTGGATCGTGCCGATCTCGTTGTTCGCATGCATCACCGAGATCAGTGTTGTGTCATCGGTGATCGCGGATTCAACGTCGCCCGGATCGACCATGCCATCTGAATCGACTGGCACGTACGTGACCTCACGACCATGATCCTCCAGATACCTGCATGTGTTGAGTATCGCAGGGTGCTCGATTGAACTCGTGATGATATGCCCCTTCCCGACTCCTTTCAGTGCAAGATTATCGGATTCGGTGCCCCCCGATGTAAAAATGATCTCGTTCGCGTCTGCGCCCAGTGCGTCCGCAACTGTCTGCCTCGAAGCATCGAGCGCGTTTCTGGCATCCCTGCCAAACGAATGCAGACTTGATGCGTTGCCATACGTCTCTGTAAAATAGGGCATCATCGTCTGCACGACCTCGCGATCCACCGCAGTGGTGGCAGCGTGGTCCAGATAGATTCGCTTCATGTTGGGATGTTATGTTTTGATCTGACTGGCTGAAAAACCTCTATCTATCAATATGTCCTTTATGCGGTCTTTGTGGTTGCCCTGCAGTTCTATGGTCTCGTTTTTCACAGTTCCACCACATGCAAATCTGGATTTCAGGTAGGTCGAGAGTTCATTCAGATCGATCTCATGTGAGTCGATCCCATCGATGACCGTGACCTCTTTTCCATATCTGCGCCGCTTCACCTTGATTGTGATCCATTGCTGTTCCTTTGCTACTTCCTCGCAGATGCATAGTTCCTTGGGAAGTCCGCATACGATGCACATTTCTGAGCTCATTGTCTTGTTGTTACCTCCGATTGGTGTGTTACTAAACGGATGTTAAAATCAACTTTGGCATGATGCTATTAAAACATGATGGTGTGCCAGCCATAACCGGTCCACCGTAGCGACGCAGCCATTGGCACTGATCTTGTCCGCAAGTTGCGCGAGCAGCGCTAAAGGCATAAGACCAGCACCAGTAGATGACTGCACCGATACTGCGCAATCACGAATTGTACGAATCGCACGAATGCCCCACAGCCGTGAATACTTGATCGCCATTTAATTTGAAGAGGATACGATTCATATCTTGCGCCGGTCGCATAAGCCGCAAACCTTAATACTGCTGTCAACCACTATCGCAGAACAGGTTAACAACCGGATCGATACCATGCATGAGCAGACCAGCGTAAGACCGATGATCTATGCCGCCATGTTTGCAGCCATGACAGCGATCGGCGCGTTCATAAGAGTCCCGATCCCGGCAAGCCCTGTGCCGATCACTCTCCAGGTCTTCTTTGTGCTGCTTGCAGGGCTGCTGCTTGGAAGCAAGTGGGCAGGGATGAGCATGATCGTGTATGTGATGCTCGGGATCATCGGTTTTCCGGTATTTTCAGGCGGTTTGTCTGGAATCGGAGTCATTCTTGGACCGACAGGTGGATATATCATCGGATTCATCCCCGCCGCATTCATCACAGGATTGGTCACCGAAACATTTGGCAGAAGCACGCTTGCCGCGATCGGCGCTATGATCGCGGGTCTTGCAGCGATCTATCTCCTGGGAGTCGCACAATTATCCGTTGTCGCGGGTTTGTCTGTCCCGCAATCGGTTGTGATCGGCGTTCTTCCCTTCCTGATCGGGGACTCTGTCAAACTGGTTGCCGCATTGATCGTATCAAGACTGACAGGTCCGGTGATCAGATGATTGAACTTGTCAATATTAGCTTCTCGTATCCGGAAAGACCGGTTTTAAGGGATGTAAACCTCCGTATCAGACGAGGCGAGTATCTTGGCGTCACCGGAGACAATGGATCCGGGAAGACGACGCTTGTAAAACTCTTAAACGGTCTGCTGCTGCCCCATGAGGGGCGTGTCATGGTAAATGGCGCATCCACGAGCGACCGCGAGAGCTTGCTTGCGATCAGGCGGTCTGTGGGCATCGTATTCCAGAACCCGGATGCGCAGGCGGTCGGCGAAACCGTGGAAGAGGATATCGTCTTCGGGCTTGAGAATATCGGGGTTCCCGGGCATGAGATCGACCGCCGGATCGAGCGATATCTGGGGATGCTTGGAATAAAGGAACTTCGCAACCGAAATATCAGTCTTTTGAGCGGCGGTCAGAAGCAACTGGTGAATATCGCCGCGGTCATGGCGATGGAGCCTGCATGTATCGTTTTTGACGAGGCGCTCTCGATGCTGGATGCCGATAATCGAAGAAACGTGCTTCTGAGGATATCTCGACTGAACAGCCGCGGCACCTCGATCATACAGATCACGCATAACCCGGAGGATCTCGGCAACTGCCACAGGGTGATTGCGATCTCGGAAGGCAGGATATCGCCGCAGGGATTGGTGGAAGACGCAGAAGAAGCAAACGAAACAACGAAAGGAAAAGAAGGAAAAGAAGAAAGGGGAAGAAGAGAAGGGGGCGGAGAATTTAGAGATCGTAGAACCGGTCCCGGATCATGGGTTTTCCAGGAGGGTGGCGGGATTGAGGTACGGCACCTGTCCCACACATACAATCCGGGCACAGAATGGGAGATTCCTGCGCTTAAGGACGTCAGCATCTCCATCGGAAAGGGCGGGATCACGGGCATCGTCGGCGGGATCGGTTCAGGGAAGTCAACACTTGCCTGCCTCATCGCGGGACTTGACACGCCCGCCTCCGGCAGTATCGCGATCGACGGAAGACCCCCGGAACCGGGTGGGAACGTAAGAATTCTTTTTCAGCATCCAGAAGAGTTCTTCTTCGAGAGAACCGTCCGGGAGGCGGTGGCTTTCGGACTTTCGAAGGCGGGATTACCGGAAGATGCGGTAAAGGCGAGGGTTCTCTCTGCGATAGATGAGGTCGGTCTTGACAGGAGTATTCTCGGAGAGTCGCCGTTCCAGATCAGTTCAGGGGAGCAGAGACTCGCTGCTTTCGCAATCTCGATCGCCATGAATCCAGAATACGTGATCCTCGACGAGCCCACCGCGGGACTTGATCAGAGATCAAGGAGACTGGTTCTGGATGCCATCAGGCGGATGGCAGGCGGCGGGCTGGCTGGCGGCGGCGCAACCGTCCTCTACATATCCCACCGGATCAGGGAGGTTCTTGAGGTCGCAGATCGGATCGCGGTGCTGGACGCTGGAAACCTGACGTTTGAGGGCACGAGAGCCATGTATCAGGACCAGGTGTGAGAGCGATGTTTGCCACATATCGGAAAGGGAATTCGCACCTCCACCGGATCGACCCGCGGACGAAGTTGCTGCTGACCGCTGGAACCGGCATTCTTGTGTATCTGGCAGATCCGCTGGGGCTTGGGCTGCTATCGATCGCCATATTCTTGCTGATACGCGTCGCAGGCATCCCTGCCTCAAGTCTCATAAGGGGGCTTAGACCGATGGTGGTATTCTTTGCTCTGATATTCCTGACTCATCTGCTCCTACAGGGCGGCGGCGTCGTTGCTGCCGCGATTCCGGTCGCAAGGTTCGTTCTCCTGATACTCTTCACCACAGTACTGCTCCACACGACCTCGCAATCGGAGTTAAAGACCGCTCTCGTAGCTCTTATGAAGCCGCTCGGGGGTTCTGGTAGGGAACTGGCATTCATGGTTGGCGTGGCGATGGCGCTCATCCCCGGACTGATGCGTGATAAAGAGACGATTGCGAGAGCGCAGGCAGCGAGGGGATGCAAACCTGCCGGACTATGGGGGTTTGTCGCGCTGATCGTCCCGCTGCTGCGCAGATCATTTCGGAGAGCGGATGAACTCTCTGATGC
>JAUWCK010000070.1 GCA_030609345.1 Methanosarcinales archaeon
CGATATTATACGGTACAATCATATAATCATATCGCTTGGATAGCCCCGGGCGGATTTGAACCGCCGTCGCAGGTTCCAAGGACCTGCAGGCTTGACCGCTACCCTACGGGGCTTGTGTGGCTGTAACTTATAGATTGTACGAGGATATATTAAGGTGGTATGTCGGATGCAGAAGAAGAAGAAGTGCGCCGCACTTTTCAGAACGCTTTTAATACCACACAACCCATAGATCAACGATGACAGGGCAGGAGCATACAGATAGCGCGGAAACGGATAGATCGGACATAGATAATGAAACCGAGCAGATTGAGGCGTCGATCGATGATCGGGCGGATCGAGAGAGTCGAATCGATGATAGATACCTCGGCACCAATACGTCACCCCAACCCATTCCCGCGCCGCTATCTCCCACGCCCCAAACACCCCCGCCGTACTCGCCGCCTCCGCAGACACCAATCCCGCCGGGCGCTCCCACCCCACCGCCGAAAGGAGGTTCACCGAGAGGATTTCTCGTCTACATTGCGATCGTGCTCTCGCTGATACTGATCATTGGAGTGAGTCTTGCAGTGATCTTTGGTGGCGTTGATCTCCGCGTCTATCCCGACAAAGATCAGGTTGCAGTGATCTATGTGCAGGGAATGATGATTACAGGCGGAATGCCTGATGGATTCGGGTTTTCAACATCAGAAAACGTCTGCAAGCACTTAAGACTTGCAGCAGACGACGATAATGTAGAAGCAATCGTTCTGCGGGTAAATAGCCCGGGCGGTTCGTTAGCAGCAGCGCAGGAGATCAAAAAGGAGATTGAGAAGGCTAAGGAGAAGAAGCCGGTGGTGATCTCGATGGGCGATGTCGCTGCAAGCGCTGCATACCATATCTCATCATCTGCCGACCGGATCGTTGCGAATCCGGGCACCATCACAGGCAGCATCGGCGTGATATGGGTCTTTGAGAACAAGAGCGGATACTACGATGAGGAAGGGATTGAGCACTGGGTTGCAAAGTCCGGGGAATTCAAGGACATGGGCGCTGACTGGAGAAACCTGACTGTGGATGAGCAGGCGTATGCCGATGAAGTCGTGATGGAGGTCTTCTCGATGTTTGTGGACGATGTCGCTGCCGGCAGGAACATGACCAGGGAAGAGGTGCTGAACCTGTCAGACGGGCGGATATATACTGGTGCGACCGCTATGGATCTCGGTCTGGTGGATGAGACTGGCAATATGTATGATGCCATCGATATAGCCGCAGAACTCGCAAATATCACAGGAGAGCCCACGATCACGTATATGAACAAACCATCGCTCTCCCAGTTGTTATTCGGAGGCGAAGAAAGTATGGAAGATATCAATCCGTATAAAGTCCCTGGCTTTCCTGGTTCAGTACGATCTGCTCGACCGTGCCTATATGGATTGTACATGCCTGATCCTGCCGATGTGCGGGCTGGAAATCATAGGTGAGGGGCTCGCTCTGCGGGCATACGCATTCGATCACCTGCAGCAGTACGATCGCCTCGGCACATCCCTTGACCATCCCGATTTTTTTATCCACGATCTGGCACGCATCCCGAAATGGGCAGGTGCTGCCGATCTCAAGCCTGATAGCACCACCCGGTGTCGTGGTTATGCTGAAGTCGTGCATATCCGGAGTGAACTCGGTGAAATGGTGGATCGCATCCTCCAGTCGGTCAAACCTGCGCGACATGTCCATGCCCAACTCCTGCATCCGGATCAGGGTTGCCTCTCTGATGATCGGGTCAAAGAGCACGCGCGCGTCTCGGAATCGCTGATACGATACCTTCGCCACGGCTGCGACCAGTGCATGGCATGATAGCCCTCTGGAATTTGTGCACTCGGTTTCATTCATACACATCAACCCCACACTTACATAGTATAAAACTTCTCATCGATCATAAATATTGGGGTCAAACCGGGTTGCAAAGTTAGCCGGGTCGTGGGCTGATTTTAAGTGATGCCCCATGCCCGCAATCATTCATCGATGGGTAAAATCTCCTCCACGTTCGGACAAGCCCCAATCTCTGCAAGGAGGGGATGCTTCCATTCGCAGACAACCGTAAACCTTGCGTCTGGGTTGAGTCTGATCAGGCGAAGTACGTTCCCAAGCGCAACCGAAGCCGCCTCGTAATCCGGTTCTGACGACTCAAGCACCTCTGCATTGAACGGATACGTCTCGCCAAGTTCCACAGGATACGCACCAAACGGCGCTTTCAGATTGAGCACACAATCGAACATGTCCGCCTCCCCCCTGATCTTTCGTGTGCGAATAAGCACGGTTCCGTCCAGATCGAGCCGATCGAGCCGCTCACCAAACCTGTGCACCTCTGCCCGGTACGCAGACTCGCTCCCGCAGTAGAAGAACGTCGACTTCTGGATCGGATCGAACCTCTCGATCCAGTCTGTATGGCAGATGGCGCGCTTGAGCCCATCAAGCAGTCTCGGATGCGCCCTGCACCTGCGCTCGACGAGTTCCCAGAGGTTGCCCTCGATGATACTCTGCTTGATGATCCGGATCTCCTCGAACGTCGCATACAGGTTGTGCTCTGCAAGTGAAATGTAATTTCCGCTTGCAAATTCATCTCTCAACTCATCTGCGGTATGCGATGAGCACACAGGGCAGGAACATGGGAGATACTTAAGATCAGCCAGATGGTAGGTCCCGTCAGCGGTGAGGTACCGCCCGTCCCGCGCATAGAGCGCATAAGCGGCAGAATCGAAGAGATCGCATCCAAGCGCGACAGCAAGCGCAAACATCGCAGGATGCCCTGCGCCAAAGAGGTGGACGGGTGCCGCCGGAGAGAGCCCTTTCTTCGACGCCACGATCACATCCACCATATCAGCGAACCGGTAGTTCACAAGCAGCGGCACAACTGCACCTACTGGGTAGATGTCAAAGCCAGTCTCAGAGAGCGAGCGTGCGCATTCGTACCGCAGATCGGGATGGGTCGATCCCTGCACGGTGCCTACAAGGAGCATCGAGCCAGCCGTCCGGTCCGACTCCATAAGCCTGTGCGCCGCCTCGCACCTCTCAATCGTCGTCTTCATCTCCGACCCGGCGCGATCGCGCGACACATCAGGCGGCGTCGGGATGTCGAGCGGCACACCGATGTCAGAGCCGATCATCTGCTGGAAGCGGACGATCTCCTCTGAAGAGATATCGATGTCGTGGTACACTGATAACTGGTACGATCCCGAATCGGTCATGATCGCGCCATCGAAATCGAGCAGGGAATGCACGCCTTTTTTCAGTGCATGTTCTTTCAGTTCCGGGTTCTGGTAGATGATGTACGCATTCGTGATCACGATCTCTGCCCCGAATTTCATGAGTTCGGACGCGGGTATCATCTGTATGTTCGGGTTTACCACAGGCATGACTGTCGGGGTCTCGATTCTCCCGTGCCCGGTGTCCAATCTCCCGATTCTGCCTGCTGAGTCCTTGTGTGTGATCTCGAAGTGGGACATGATGGTGGTTCGTCTATCGTTAAACGTCTTATCTTCTCCTGTGCACGGATCTAAAACAGTCTCCGGATCAGGGATGGCAGGATACAGAAGCATGAACAGCAAGTTTAATCCCGTATCCAGCATCATATCATCACCATGCCCGAACCATATACCCTGCGATGTGAATGCGGCGCGCTGACCATGCCAACAACTCTCAACCGTTACGGTAGAGATGTAAATGGATCGCAGTGCCCGGTTTGCGGCAAAATTTACGTGGATGCCGATGAGTTCAACCGCGCACTCGAATCGTGGATTGCAAAACAGTGCTGCCGATCTGACAAGCCCTGTTAAATCTTAGATCCGTCTGCCACGGCGTCCGCCCTTTGCCATGGTGCCGTCGTGCGCCAGCGGTGTCACATCCTCGATCTTTCCGATGCGTATCCCGGCTCTCGCGAAAGCACGTACAGCCGCCTGCGCGCCCGGTCCAGGACTTCGCTGCTTGTTGCCGCCCGGAGCCCTGATCTTGATGTGCACGCCTGTAAATCCTTTATCCTTCAATTGATCTACTATTTGACCGACGATCTGCATTGCGATGTACGGGGAGCCCTCGTCCCGCGCCACCTTGGTGACCATGCCGCCTGATGACTTTGCAATGGTCTCAGCCCCGGTCATGTCGGTGACCGTTATCAGTGTATTGTTAAACGATGAATGTATGTTCGCAACAGCCCATTTCTGTTCTGCCATCTTCATGCCTCCTTGGTAAGGATGCTATCCCCTTCCTGAACTCTGGTCGGACGCTCAGGGTGCATTTCACGCGCAATCGGAGAGTTCTTGTAATAGTCGATCAGCATCTCTTCTTCCTTTGATACGATGTAACTCGGTACCGACGTTCTGCGCCCGGATATTGCAACGTGTCCATGCGTGATGAACTGCCGCGCCTGGCGCATGCTGTGCACAAGTCCCTGCCGGTACACCTGTGTCTGGAGACGCCGTTCGAGGATATCCCCGATCTCAAGACTCAGGATAGCGTCCAGATTTGTATCACTCTTCAGAACTCCGTAACGCTGCAACCGTGCAATGATCTGGTCTGCCTCATCTTTCGTATGTCCGGCAAGTTCTCCCTTTGCTGCGGATTCGGCGAGCAATCTGCGTGCAGCGCGCCTGTACTTACGAAGGATGTTCTCAGCAGTCCATACCTCCCGCTTGTTCCGAAGCCCGTAAGTCTTGACCAGTTCACTCTCGAATGCGAGTTTCTCTGCCTGCCATGGATGTCTTGGCGTGCTGTATGTTTTATGATATTTGCGTGGATGTCCCATGAATTCACCTACTTCGCTATGCGTTTTCTGCTGACGCCAACCGTGGCACCGCTTCTTCCTGTCGACCGTGTCCGCTGTCCGCGAACCCTTAAGCCCCGCTCATGCCGGATTCCGCTGTAACTGCGGGTCTTCTTCATGGTGTTGATATCCTCGTTCACGGATAACCCAAGATCCACGCCGATGATGTGTTTATCCTCGCCGGTCATGAGATCTCGCCTTCGATTCAGCATCCATGTCGGGACTGCACCTTCAAAATTCGCGATTGCCTGCTTGAGTTTTTCGACTTCAGCATCATTCAGTGACCCTATGACCGCTGTCGGATCTATCCCGGCACCGTCTGCAAGAATCCTTGATGTCCGTATGCCAACGCCCTTTAACCCGGTGAGCGCGTACTGAACCGACTGGTGTCCATCCAGATCGGCGTTTGCGATACGCACAAGATGTTTTATCTCTGCTGCTTCTTCTGGCGTTTCTTCGATGTCTGTCATTATGGTTCCTTTGGGCGGCTATGTGTAAATAAAGTATTTGGTGCCGCTGGGCTGTCGGCTCGAGTGTCGGTGTTTGGAAGGGGTGGTGGAATATTACCCTACTCGAGAACCACTCCTGCCACCAGATACGACTTATGCAAAACCTACGGTCTAAACAACTTAGTTTTTAGACAACTTTATAATTCAGTCACCGACCCCGGACTAAAGTCGGGGGCATCCGTGGAGGGAGGTCGCGTATAGAAATTAAAGAATAGGAGGTTATAATGACAAAAGCATCTTTTGATATGTGGATGATTGGATTGCTATATATATTAGCACCAAAATGGATATACGGAACAAGTAAAGACTTCAACTCGATAATCGATTATGCGGCATTTACATGTGCTATAATCGTAATTGGAGTAGGTCTATTTTACATCATGAAAAACGCCTCGATAGAGGGATATAGGTATCTGGTGGTAGATTCAAACCGCGGACGTCCACTCAGCGGATATACAATGGCTATCTGTTATGGTTTAGGTGTTTTGATAATAATCTACTCTGGTGATTATTTGTTTATGCTATATACCATCTTGGTGGTATTGTTCACATCAAAACCAGAATAACAACACAGAGTAGGGCAAGAGCGATTAAAAATCCAACAATGTCCTTAATGTTCATCCCGACCTCCATGATCCGAACCTGATCCATCAATATATCCTTTTGGACGCACTTCAATTACCCCCATGCCTCTTTTCACTCTTCTCCTATATTAACTCTTCCAACCCCTCAAAACCCTTTCGACCACGCGACAACCCCCGACCTCCGCGCACACAGCGATAGTCTCCGAAGCCCCATCCACGCCACCCCCGAATGAAGAGGCTGTCTCACAATTCAAAATCACGGCAAAAAGAAGACCGAACAGAGCTTTATATCTAAAAATAAGCATCTGATT
>JAUWCK010000003.1 GCA_030609345.1 Methanosarcinales archaeon
CTGTCTGTTTCTGGCATAAAATCCCGCCTCCCGGAATCGAACCGGGGACATCGCGGTCTCTGCGCGGTAATGTGTGCTTTCGCACATGATCATACTACAGCCGCGCACTCTACCAGGCTGAGTTAAAGCGGGTTATAGAGAGTGGTGTCGCGGTCTTTATCAATCTTTTGTTTCTGGCAGTATCTCCGAATCCACAGGAATCCACAAAAATATCGAGAGCGCCTGAATTTCAGTTCCATATAAATTTTATTTCGGAGATACTGACGCATCAGTAAGATTAATTAGATTCCGCCACGATCCAATCTCATGGAACGCGCGCAGATGGTTATGGGTGAAAAAGAGATAACAGAACATGCGCTCGTTATAGGTCACCAGGATAAACGTCTGGCTGTGCTCCCGGTTAGTTTGCAGATGGGTACTGATTTTCGAGTCGCGGTTGCCTGTGGGCGCATCCCTGCACCGCAGCGCCGGAGTTCATCAACATCCGTGATGCAAAGCATCCCGCCGATCATAGCACCTCTCTCCACTCACACCTCTATTTCGCCAACAACCACAGACCTAAGTCTATCAGGCATTTTATCCGGATTATCAGCCACAGGCGAGACCGTAGGCTGCTTCATATCCCAAAGTACGCCGCGCCCTTCTTCGCTTATCACAAATTCCACAAACTCCGCGGCAAGTTCCGGTGATGTCGCGTTTTTGGGTATGGTTATCCCATAGAAGATCGGTTTACACTTCCGCTCCGCCCCCACGGATGTGAAGCGCTGAAATCCAAGCTGAATTGTAACTTTCTTGTAGTCATCTTCATATTCGGGTGAACTCAGATCGATCTCTGCGGGTAGTTCCAGATACCGGAGTCTATGCTGCTCTGCCACACTTTTGTAGAGAAATGCGTAGTCGATCTCACCAAAGTCGAGCAGTGCTAATAACTGCACACTTCCGCCCCTGATCACGATCTTTTCGGTTCGCGGATCAAGCGTCTCAGGCACAACCATGAGTGTGGTATCATCATCTGTTGTTACCGTGAACTCCGGATCGATGTTAGATGCTATCAGGTCGTCAAAGATCGTCTGGTTATCATAGTAATGTTCAGCGAGTTCTGTCACCATCAGGATTCTGTATCCACATGCATCGAGCATCGGGTTTGAGAATCCGAACGTAACATCGGGTCGTGCGAGAATTTCATACCAGTTCGAGTCGTTGATCTTCCTTGCGTACCTGCTGTTGTTAGTGTACGCGATCACCATCTGGTTTGTCGCAAACCGGACGTACCAGTCCGCGTGGTCAGGGTACATCATGTCAGGAATAAGGGTTTCATCCGCAACCACAAGCACGTCCACATTCCGGTGGATATCAGTCACCTGCCTTACTGCCTGGATGCTCCCATGCCCTTCCATCTGCACATCCACGCCAGGATGCGTGCTCTCGAATTGCTTCTCGATCTCTGCAAACGGTACGATCAGGCTTCCTGCATAGACGACCTTCAGTTCCGTTTTCTCTTGCTCGTGAGGCAAATACGTAGCCGCAACGATCACAGCAGCGATTACTACCAGAACCAAAATAGGTATCGCTTTCATCGTCGAATCTCTATCCTGTCCACCCACTGGACCCAGTAATGCCCTTCTGTCAAGAACTCGTCTTCTGAAACGATAGCGATCCTTAAGGGTCCGCCCATCGCCTCAGAGAGCAACGTTCCATCCTGTTCATACATCAAGATCACGGTCATGCCCCTATGCGGCACTTCTTTCATCGTTGCCGGATCATAAGTGATAAAATCGCCCTTGACCTGATCATACGTGAAGACCATCAGGTACCCGTCGGGTGCAGATATCCATACCGTGTTCGTGGTGTTGATTCCGCCAACGAGGTCACATAACTCTTTGAGGGGGACACCTCTGCATTTAAACGGCCCGTTTACGATTCCAACGGTCGAAAAAAATCCGCCATGTCCTTCGTACGAAGGCATTGCCCTGATCTCATCATACGAGAACACACTCTCTCCATCGCCGATCAATGTCAGGTTCCAATCGATCCTCTCCTCTGCGACTCGAGAAGGATGCAGACATCCGGTTGTAGCGATGGCAACACCGATACACACCAACGCAATGGCGAGGGTAAATAGAACAGGAATGTTACGCTCTTCTTTCATTTTCTCCTCCTTAAAATAGCTGCAACCAGCAACAATCCCGCAATTACAGACACTGCTTCGAAACCGGATACCGAATCCGATTCTGGGGTGGCGGTAGAGGTGGATAGTGATTTTGCCGGACCTCTATGATCGCCGGCATATCCGCCTGTATAGACCCGTATCCTGCTAACCCACTTTACAGAAAGCCCATTTGTGGATGGGTTGAGGTCTCCGAAGAAGTGCTGGCTCTGCTCAGGCAGGTATTCATGCATGTCCCAGTTCCCAAAGACGTGGTCATCGGCAAGGAAGACTATACACATCCCGTTAAAATAGTCGGGTGGATACCCTTTTTCGCTGTCGTACCAGCAGAGAACGATCGGTCCCTGCCCGGGATCTGGCTCATAGACGTTTGCGTAACCGAATTCCACGTGGTAGCCATCCGCTGCACGAATCATCACCTCGTCATTAGGAGAAGCTCCGCCTACCATATCGCACAGATCCCTAATATCCGTTCCTTTTACCGCACCTTTGTCCTTGAAGTTCGTCGTTTCATTCCGATCCCACTTGTCTTCGCCAAACACCGGTCCTTGATGGTAGTAATGTGCAATCCCGTCGCCATGAACCGGTAGATTCGTCTCCATCCATTTGTACGTTACAGTTGTCTCGTTCATGACCGAACCATCCTCTGCATACTTTACCAGATGAACTGATGTTGTCTGCCCGGCTGCAGGGGACGTCACAGACGCAACTATCAGGAGCAGTAGAGCTGTTAAGTAGACATTCCGTTTCATTTTATACATTCCTCCGTTTAATCAGGCAAGATACCATCAGCAGCCCGGCGATTGCGAACATAGCCCCAAATCCGGGAGTTTTAAATCCTGATGAATTCGGTGTTGCTTTTGGTGCTGGCGATGTTGCGGATGGCAGAGGAGATGGATATGGAGCAGGTACAGAAGACTGTGATGGTGTCAGGTCCTCCGGTTGCGTTTCAGCTTTAGTCGACGCGGGTGCTGGTGTAGGGAGATCTACCGTTACACCTGCCAACCCTATCATCCCATCGTTTTCTGCCGTTACCGTGGCATCTCCTGCGCCATACGCTGTGAATAGCCCGGCAGCATCGATCGTTCCAACTGCCTTATCACTACTCGTCCATACAAAGACGATATCTGACATTTCGCGATGATCCTGATCGTATGCGACCCCGGTGAACTGCTGCGCCTCACCGACATTCAGCGTTGCTGCTGCTGGCGAGATGGTGAGTGTTGTCAGGACCTGCGAAGGAGTCGGGCTTGGAGATGGGGATGCTGTTGGTGCCGGGCTGGATACGGTCACACTCGCGGTTCCTTGCACCCCCTCCTTCTTCGCCGTTATCACAGTCTCCCCGGCAGCAAGTGCTGTGAAGAGCCCGGTATCGTCGACCGTTCCGACGGTTTCATCACTGCTTGTCCACGTAAATACGATGTCCGGCATCTCATCGGCGTATTGGTCATATCCGGTTGCCGTGAACCGCTGTTCGTAACCGATATCCAGTGTCACACTGGCTGGCGAAACCTCAATCGAACGTAACTCCGGTGGATCCATCATGCTGTAAATCGCTATCTCGTCAACGTTTTTTACAGATAGCCCGCCTGACGAGGGGTGTCCGCCATCGCGGTCAGTGTAGTTGTACCAGTACTCCGGAGCGATACATTCGTGCATATCCCAGTGCCCGAATACATGGTCATCAGCAAAGAAGACGAGCCGCATCCCAGTAGAATAGTCCGGAACGTATCCATCATCCGCTCGCCACCATGTCATGACCATCGGTCCCTGTCTCGATTGTGGTTCGTAGACATTTGCGTAATCGAAGTGCTTTCTGAAGCCGTCAGACGCACGGATCATTATCTTCTCGCCATGGGACATTCCACCGACCAGTTCACAGAGGTCTCTCACATCTGTCCCTTTTACAGCGCCAAAGTCCCTGCTCTCTATGTTCGTCGTCTCGTTCACATCCCACGGGTCATTCTCGAACTTTTCCCCGAAGAGGGGTCCCTGGTGGTAGTAATGTGTTACACCGTCACCCTGCACGGGCAGATTCGCTTCCATCCATCCATAAGTCACCATCGTATCGTTCAGGATGGTCGTGTTGTCAGAGGCATACTTTACCACCACAACGTCGGTTGTCGGCTCTGCTGCCTGCGCCGGAATCGCTAAAAATAGGAGTGCAATAATAAAAACAATGACGAGGGGGACAACAATATAATCACAACGCCCGAATCGCAACTCCTTGTACATTGTCGGATGTTTCGTGTATCCAAAGCCCCTGCATTGCATCGCTTCAGAAACCGTTCGTGACCGCTTCAAAATAGATACG
The DNA here is from genome assembly GCA_030609345.1 of Methanosarcinales archaeon. The sequence continues at coordinate 4,482 of JAUWCK010000003.1, forward strand.
GTCATGGGAATAAACAAGGATAGGAACTTGCCATAATTCTTAAGTACACTACCCCGGTCAAATTCGAGACATCTCGAACGTTGGGCATCCATTATATTTCTCACGTCGCTACTCAGGTACGTGGTGGAACGAAGTGCAAGCCCGAGAGAAAAGCAGACAACGTACGGAATCCTGAACTTCCTGAGTCCCTTGACAAAGTCTTCATACCTCGTGCTCATTATAAACAACATCGAGATTCCGACAAACGTTAGCAGCCGAAATCCCATCGCGGCACTGTAGAGTATGCCACCGAACGTGATTTGTGGGTGGAGCATCCATAAATCAGCAGAGAAGAAGACCTGCCCATAAGAGACCTTCGAGAAGAACATGTTCACTACAACGATCATCAGGAGAAATGGGACTATCCGCCTCATCACATGCAGCCAGTATCTGAACATGCCGGAAACAGCTGCGAGTGCCACGATTGATATGAACAGAAGCGCCATCGGAACGAGTTCTTCAGTGAATAGAGAGACGCAACTGAGCAACAGTACCATAAAAAATTTGGTTCGTGGGTCCAGTTGATGCAGGATTGAGCCCCCATCCATATATGTAACCAGCTCTCGCCTTCTTTTCTGTCCACTTCCAATTTCTCGTTTTTTCTTTCCGGACAGTTTAGCGAAGATGAATTTTAACATTCGACCTGATCCCTCCTCACAATCTCATCAACGCTGAGCACATTACTCAAACCGAGCCGCTCCCCGATCTCTGTAGCCTGGGGCAGATGCAGTGATGCTGCTTTGATCAATTCCTCTGATGTCAGCACCTCTCTTGCGCTGCCATCACCAATAATTTCACCTTTCGACATCAATACAACCCGTTCAGCGTATGCTGCTGCAAACTCCACGTCATGTGTTACCACGATTATCGCCCTACTTTCTGCCTTCAACCGGTTCAGCATGGCTGCAAGTTTATCTTTGAAACCATGGTCGAGTCCAAGCGTCGGCTCGTCCATAACGATCACCTCGGGACTGAGCGTGAGTATGCCTGCAATTGCGACCCGCTGCATCTCGCCGCCTGATAAGACCAGCGGCGAGGATGAAAGTCCCAGTTCGTCCAGTCCGAGAGAGGTGGCTACCCCATTCACGCAATCAGCAATCTCGCCCTCGGATAGTCCGATGTTCTTCGGTGCAAATGCGAGCTCACCGTATATCGTCTCCTCAAAGAGCTGGTAACTCGCATTTTGAAAGACCACCCCCACTGTTCGTCCAGTCTCTGCAATCGTTTTATTCGTTATATTCTCACCGTTCAGGATAACCTCGCCTTTGTCGGGTCTGAGCAAGCCGTTGAGATGCTTTATCAGTGTCGTCTTACCAGAACCGTTTCCACCCATTATCACAGTAAACTCGTCGCGATAAAAATTAAGCGTCACGCCACTTAGCGCACTCTGGTTTCTTGTGCCCGGATACCTGTAAAATATATTCTTGAGAGAGACTGCCGGTTCTCTGCTTCTGCTATTACCATTACCACCATTACCACCATGACCATTAAACGTTGATCTCCAGCCGCAACCCGGATCTAAATCACCTACGGACCGATGCCGATGCAGCGGAAACCCGAACTTCCTTGAGAACCGCACCAGTGGTGGGACGAACACACCAATGTCTGCAAGCCCGTTTCGGAACACTTCTTCAGGTGGTCCGTCGCAGACTACCCTTCCTTTTTTTAACACGATCAGCCGTTTCATAACTCCGAGGAGCCGCTCGATTCGGTGCTCGACCAGTATCACTGTTATACCCAACTCCTCATTCAACCGTTTCAACGCATCCATCAGAAGAAAAGCCCCGGTCGGGTCTAACTCCGAAGTCGGCTCGTCAAGAAGAAGTATATCCGGTTTCATGGCTATTGCCGATGCAATTGCGACCCGCTGCTTCTCACCTCCTGATAATTCGTCTATCAGCCGGTTTCTGAGGTGTTCTATCCCGATGGAAGATACAGCCCACGAGATTCTCTCCTCAACTTCCTGCCTGCATAGTCCCAGATTCTCCGGTCCAAATGCGATCTCGGACGCCACATCATTTGAAAAGAGCTGGTTATCAGGATCCTGGAATACCATGCAGAGATGGGGTGCAAATTCAAAGACCTCGTGCTCTGTTGTGCTCATGCCGCATACGGTAACCTCACCGTCCATCACGCCACCGATCGCGTGCGGTATCAGCCCGTTCAAGCACTTGCAGAGCGTTGATTTGCCGCAACCGCTGGGTCCTGTTATAACAACAAATTCCCCCCTATCAACTTGCAGATTTATATCGCTCAAAGCACCCGTTGTCCCTCTTATAGACCCCTGCTCATACTCAAATGAGAGGTTTCTGACATCAATCAACCGACTTCGTTCCATTCCTTTTGATCACCCCGGATTTATATAATCTGGCAAGGATGAGTGCTGAGATAATCCCTCCAAGCCCGCCGAATATGAAATGAGAAAGCGATGCAAATCCGATACCAACAAGAATAAAGATCGCAGGAACTCCCAATGTGAGATGGACATAGTAATTCACAACCATCTTTGAAAGATTTCCCGCGGCACCCAGTATGAGTCCAACGGCAGGACTATCGAGGTGCTTTGCAAACGGAACTGCTAAGAGATCGATGGTCACTCCCATTATCAGGTATTTGAAGAGATCGAAGATGTGAAAACCACCCAGTCCAAAAAAGGACGCGAGTGTGCCTGAAATGAACCCGATGTATGTGCCGGCGCCAAATTTCCTCACGATAGCCACGCCCATGATCACAGGCACGACCCAGAATATGCCGGTGTGACCCGGGAGGTGCAGGGGTATTCGTAATACGGTTCTCAGTATAAAAACCAGGGCTCCCAGCAATGATAATACTGCAATCTCGTACAGGCTGAAATACGCCTTTCTCATGCGAACATCCCCCGCGGCGATTTATAACCACTCGATTTTATATGCAGTTTAAAATCATCGGCTATTGCCCCGTTTACCGCAACCATCAGTACCGCATCATCATAAAATCCCCTCCCACCGGTATCCGAGACGTAAAAGACACCGGATTGATTCGCGCTATACGTCACCTGACCTGTCGGAATGTCCGGGTCTGTTGTTATATGAAGTGAATTCAAGCCCCCGCCCGGGTTATCGAATGCTATGTAATATGTGCCATCGTTATAATCATCATATTTTGCACCATTGCTATTGGCAACCCTGACGTGGATGTGGTGGCAGCCTCCGAGTTTCTCTGTTTCGGGAGTACTGGCGCCCCCTTCCGCCATTCCAGTTACATAATAACCGCTCGCACCCGGTCCCTCCACACGATTTGTCCATGATACGCCTCTGCCACTATTGGATCTCTCACAGTGCCCATAGGCATGGAAAGCTGCAAAGCCACAGAGATTCTCAAACGAGTATTCAACTCTGATTGCGCCTGCGTCGGTCAGGTTCGAGAGCTTCCCGATTGGTCCGGCATAAAGGTCTACGAACATAATATAAAAATCACCACTTATACTTCCATCGGTCCCATCCTCAGGCGCGATAGGAAGTTTTGAGGCATACGGCTTCCACGTCTGGGGACCGTAAACAAGATCTTCTTTTGTAAAGGTCTCGTTCATTGCCACGACCACGTAGTTCTCACCGATAATTTCTTCCAGAGCGTTCTGCTGTGTTGTGCCAGTACCTGCATACTGCAGCAAAAACATAGAACCCACGAACGCAAGAAGCAGGGAAATGGATAGGAATGTTTTGTGGTTTAGATTCATATCAGTCCTTTTTTAATGCTATAAATTCGCTACCACATTCCTCGACAAACAGCACGGCTTTACCCTGTATAAAAGAAGGTTTTGGAGATTTCTCCAGATCAACGAGCCCATCTGTTACGATTCGCCCATCCCGCGTCATGATCTGGTCGATACCGGCGCTCAAAACATCTGTTACAGGTTGTGTTCCGGTTAATTCCCTGTTCCTATCTTTTAGAACGAACCTGCCATCACATTTCATCGATGCCAGCCCGATTCCGGCAACCGCACCTATCACGCCATCCTCAGTTCCTCCAAGCCCCTCCAGAAGGATGTGGGTATTCTTTGCGATATCTCGTGCCATCTTCTGTGTCAAAACCGTCCTCTTTGCATCCATCCCAAAAGAGACGATGCAAGGCGAAATCTGGTCGCTTGAAGCAACTGCAAGCCCAGGATCGCTCCCCTCGATAAAATCCGCAAGCATCATCTCCTTTGTGATCTCGAAGAGGTCTTTTAACGTCCCATCTCCGGCATCTTCCAGATGAATTACGGCACAACTGTTGTGCGATGTGAATGGGATATCTTTGTGGACGAAGAGCTGATGTCTCGTAACCCCGAATATCGTGTGCGACTTTGAGAGTTCCGATGCGATCGCTCTCGAGAGTCTCCCGGTACCTCTTGATTCCAGGTTGTCCGTATCATCTATGCTGATATAAATCATATTCATTTTATTATGATCTCCGTTTGATTAAGTAAACCACTGCCAATAGTCCGATGAATGCGAATAACGCTCCGAATCCTGCTGATTTCAGTGTTGTCGAGGAGGGGGCAAGGGGGGATGGATGTTGTATTGCTGCTGAGGTGGTGGGAGATTGTGATGGGCACGGAGATGGTGTTACGTTCACTGGCGGCATTTCTGTTGGTGCTGGGGTGGGTGTGGATGTTACATTCGCGGTTCTGTTCACAGCCTCATCCGCAGCTATAACGGGAATGAACTGAGAATCTCCTCCACCGTCTTCACTATCGTCCCGATCTTCAGCATCCCCGGCACCTGTAGGATGATGCACAGTTACGTTCGCGGTTCCGTTTACAGTCCCATGTTCTGCTGTTATCGTGGCATTCCCGGGAGCCAGTGCAGTGAACAACCCATCTTCACCGATCGTTCCAACGGTTTTGTTGCTGCTTCTCCACATGAAGGTCATATCTAACATTCCATCGCCGTATTGATCGTATGCGGTTGCATCGAACTGTTGTGTATCACCCACATCTGTGGTTATGCTGGATGGTGAGATCGTAATCGCTGCTACAGGTGGTGCCGTACCGATCACGCTATATCCACTGTGCTGACTGGCTCCTGTGAGTCGGTTGGTCCAGAATACGCCTTTTCCACGGTTGGATTGATTGCACCACGCATAAGCATTGAATGCTGCAAAGCTGTAAAAGTTCTCAAATGAGTATTCGATCTTTACTGCACCACTGTCTTTCAGGTCGATCAGATCGCCATCCGGACACAATACGCCCACATTCAGATCGATGAAGACGAGATTGAATGTATTGTTCATGTTCTGTCCATCGTGGATCGGATAATCCGCGCAGTTCATTGGTCTCCATGTCTGTGGTCCGTAGATCAGGTCGTTTATTGTGAACGTCTCGTCTACCGCTCCATCCACGTAACTTATCTCATCCATCGCAGGTTTCTGATTCTTCACTGCTGCTGGAGTCCAGTTGTATCCGCTCGATTTGATGTGAATCGCAAAGTCATCCGGTACCGTCCCGTTTACCGCAAGCATAAGGATTACAGCGTCATCGAATCCTTTTCCACCACCGGGATATGTGATGTAAAACGTGCCGGATTGATCAGTTGTTGTCGTCACCTGCCCCTCAGGAACCGATGTGTCTGTAGTTACGTAAAGTGATCCAAGTCCCTGTGTGGCTGACCCATTGAATACGAAATGGTAGGTATTGTTGCCATAAAGGTCGTATCTCGCACCGAGATCATTTGCCACCTGTACATATATCTGGTGATAGTCGGGGAGCGGGTCTGCACTCACGGGCGCCGTTAACATACATGCGGCAAGTAACAGTAACAGCGATCTAACAGTCCGCTCCATTCAAAGCAACTCCGGTCGACTATCGTACTACCGTTTCAGTCCTTTTTGACACAGTACCCGCTGCTTCCACTTTTGGAAACCTTATTCGTCCATGATACTCCCTGTCCGCTATTTGATTGGTTGCACCACGCATAAGAATTGAACGCTGCAAAGGTTTCAAGGTTTTCGATGGAGTATTCGACTTTTACCGCACCAGCATCCGTCAAATTGCTTAAACCACTGCTTGTTCCCAGTACGCCCGCGTTAAGGTCGATAAACATGAGCTTGAATGTATTGCTACAATCGCTCACGTTCTGTCCGTAGTGTACCGGATAATTCTCTGATCCGGCTGGCTTCCATGTCTGCGGTCCGTATCTGAAGTCGGACTTTGTGAACGTCTCGTTTACCGCTTCATCCATGTAGTTGATCTCGTTGGAGGCGGGTACTCCACCATCTGAGGTTGGAGTCCAGTCGTATCCGCTCGATTTGATGTGAATCGCAAAGTCATCCGGTATCGTCCCGTTTACCGCGAGCATGAGAATCGCATCGTCATCGAATCCTTTTCCACCGGTATCTGTGATGTAAAACGTGCCGGATTGATCACTTGTTGTCGTTACCTGCCCCTCCGGATCGAGTGGGTCAGTTGTTACGTGAAACGAGTTCAATCCGGGTTTGTCAAATCTGATATAATACGTATCGTTGTCGTATATGTCGTATTTCACACCCGCGTCATTTGCCACATTTATATGGATGTGGTGGTGGTCAGGAAGCACTGCTTCATCAGTGACTGGCGTCGCTGCTTGCAGAATCATCAGTGCATCAATCGAGGTAACCCGCCCGTCTCCGCTCATGTCAGCAACAAGATCGGTCGCAATGCCGCCGACCGCCATCTGGAGGGCAAGTACCGCATCAACAGTCGTGAGTCTCCCGTCATGACTGGCGTCGCCACGCAGCATTAACTCCGGGATGCGTATTTCAACAACGCCGCGCACCATCTCGCTCTTCTCAAGAGCCGGACCTGTCAGTCTGAGTGGAAAGTACTTCTCAGGGAGTACTGTTCCGTTCAGTTCGTTCGCAAGGATGATGTCGTTGTTGCGTGCAACGATTGTGCTGTTAAATTTCTTGCTGCAGCCATCACCAGCGATCACGGTCACATTGTATCCATTGCCAGCGACTGTGTCGTTGAAGTAGTGTTTCGCAGTCTCATTGTGAGCATCATCCACCACGCCGACGAGTCGCCATAGCGGTATCCCCCTCCATTCTCGACTTTTGTCATCGGTCCAGCTAACGCCGTGACAGCTCGCCGCCGCGCAGGACTCGAATGCCGAACGGTCTGTGATATCGACAGTCGCACCCATGAGCGTCAGATTCCATTCTTCCACGCCACCAAGAATCTCTATCTGGCTCACATACTTGACCCAGAAGTGCCCGTCCGTTATCGGCGAGTCTGGTCCTACGAACGCAACTCTGAGAGGTCCGCCGTAGTCCCCCGATATCGGATCTCCGTCCTCCTCGTACGCCAGAACCATGGTCAGGGGTCCGGTTGTTCCCTCGTAAGTAGCAATCTCGCCCATGACCTGTGCGTACGTGTAGATCATCGAATAGCCATCAGAGGCTGTTATCTTCATACTCTCCGAAGGCGCAATCCCGCCGACGAGATCTGCCAGATAGGTGATGTTGACTCCAGTATAATTGAATGGTCCGACTACTGTACCTGTCGATTTCTTGAATCCGGCGCCCGCAGTGTAAGACGGCATCGCCCGGATCTCATCAAGTGTGTACGCCATCGTCTCATCGCCGATCAATGTGAGATCTGCTTCGGTAGGGGCAGTTTCTACATCCAGCACGATCTTCACGATGTTGCCGACCATCTGTCCGCTCGATAGATATGGTCCGACAAGTTTCAGCGGCGCAAGTGGATTTCCGGTGTCAGTGAGTTCAGGCAGATCCGAGCCGTTTAGGTAGCACGCCACGATGTAGCTATCGTTTCTTGCCAGATCTGCTGAATTGAATGTTTTATTGTATCCATCACCCGCGATGATGGTGACATCGTATCCACCATCGGCAAGCGTATCATTGAAAGCACTGCCGCCATGAGTGATGGAATCATCAACCCTGCCCATCAGATACCAGAGCGGAATACCTTCCCACGTCCTGCCTTTGGAGTCGGTGTACGAAAAGCCGTCGTGGCACGCCACACCTTCTTCAAATGTGGCTTTACTCATCGTTTCGTTCACTGCTCCGACGAGTTCAAGATTCCATGTAGTTTCTGCGGTTTCATTGCTGTAAATCGCTATATCTGAGATGTCCCTTACGGATAGTCCGTTCGTGGAAGGATAAACGCCGCTGTAATTGTACCGATATTCGGGAGCCATGCATTCGTGCATATCCCAATTGCCAAATATATGATAGCCATCCGGGTTGGTGGAGTTGTCAGCAAAGAAGACGAGTTGCATTCCACTGGAATAGTCGGGAGTGTAATTCCCATCTTTATACCAGCATAAGACCATCTGCCCCTGTCTCTGTTGCGGCTCATAGACATTGTCATAGCCGAACCACTTGTTGTAGCCGTCAGACGCGCTGATCTTTATCTCATCGCCTGATGCCATGCCGCCTACCAGTTCACATAGGTCTTTGATGTCTGTCCCTTTGACGGCGCCTTTCGATTTGTAACTTGTTGTCACGGTCTCACTTTCATCCCACGGTCCGGGCGGAGAATCGAATATTGGTCCCTGGTGGAAGTACTCAGTTACACCATCGCCCTGCACGGTCAGATTCGTCTCCATCCATTGGTACGTTACTGTCGTTTCATTGAGTATCGTCGTCTCATCCGCGGCGTACTTTGTTACATTCACCACTGTTGTGGCTGCCAGTGCAGGTGCAGCCAAACTCACTATTATAATACATAGCAGCATCGCATGTATTATTTCATTTCTCATATTATTTTCCTCCTTTTTTGGTCACCGTCACATCTGGCGAGTCATGATGTCCATGAAACAACAGGTATAAATACATTTTGGCTTGAGATGCGGTGAAGTAAAACTAAAATGGTTGACATGACGCGCGATCGAGATCGCAGCACCGGAGTTCGCAGAGTCAGACGCTTTGCCCCAGCATGATGCGCTCGCACCGCTCAAGGTCCTGAACCGTGTTCACATTCAGCGCAACTTCGATCTCAGGGAGAATCAGGTTATAATCGGACTGCTCCTCCTCGATCAGACTACCATCGAGGATATTAACGCCGCACGGGACGATCAACTCGTCGTTGCGATTGAAGACAGCAGTCGGGTGCTGTCCGAGTTCCGTACAGACAGAAAGCGGCGTGTGAACAGAGAGCGCGGGTTCGTCCCGCTTGTTATAGATCGAAACAATCCTATCGATCATCCCAGGGGTTACAAGCGGGAGATCAGACATGACAACGAGTACCGGCTCCCTGATCCCCGCTGCCTTTATCCCGTGACCCATGTCGCCGACATAACCTAGACCGGGCGCGGGAATGACATCGACATCCTCCTGCGTCTCAAGATATGCCCGTGTCTGCGGCACGCTTGGCGAGGTCACGACAAAGATGCGATCTACTAACCTGCTGCGCCTGAGCGTATCGATCATGTACATGATAAGCGGTCTTCCGCGAAGTTTGACCATCGGCTTTTCACCAGTCCAGTCCCCTGTGAAGAACCTGCTCCCGACCCCGCCAGCCATCACTACCGCATCCATCCTGCAAATCACCTTCCACGCCCGCGCCCTTTACACTCGTTAACGCCTCTGGCGTCGATGCGGATTGAAGTACTTGACACCGCATTAAGGAGATCGAGATGGTACTTCACCATGCAACTGTGTTCGATCTGGGTCGTCACCACGTACGCCTCCTCAAGAATCATCCCGGTGGCAATCGTGCCGTGACCGCGTATGATCACGCCCTTGTGCTCACGCAAAAATGAGGCGGCATTCTCTGCAAGTTCTGATGTTCCGATGCCGCCAGTAACGATCGGGATCTCGTGCAGGAAATATAGTCCCTCGCTATCGACCGGCACGACCCGGGAATCCTCGATCAAGGACTCGATCACCGAATAAGGGCAGTGCGCATGGATGATTGCGAGCGCTGAAGTGTTCTTGTAGATGGCGCGATGCACGATCGCCTCTGATGATGCGATCAAGTCCATGCTTGAGGTTCCCTCGACACTGATCTCGACCACAGAATCCCGGTCAATCTCGTCCAGTGCGGATCCACTTCTCGTGATCAGCATCCCGTCCCCTGTGCGGACGCTGATATTGCCGAAATGCGACTCAACAAGACCGTACTCCACAAGTTTCTTTCCGAATCGTGCAATCTCTCGCCACATAGTTCTCATATCAATTGTCGCTCATCTACCTGATACCTATCCCCTGCTGGAAATAACTGTTGCTGCGAGAGCGCCTTGTGATGGTTATGGTCGTATCATCACATTGGCTAACGTTACCAGGAACAATGCGAGAGTTAACCAGCCCAGCAGTCCTTCGATCATAACAGCAGCCATTCGGTAGCGATCTGCCGGGTACAAATCTCCATAACCGATTGTGGTGAATGTAGTCATGCTGAAATAGAAGGCGTCATATAAGGAGATATCTTGTTTATCATCTCCATCGCCTTCTTCCAATCGTCTGATGCCGCCCCGCCAAAAGTAAAAAGGAGTGAATATCAGAATTATTACAACAGCACATGCTGCTGTGCGCCACGGCTTCACGCCATAGCCGCAAGAACGCCACATAAATATGTCGCCCAACTTTGAGAGTGACTGCTCTTTGTTTGCTTGGCTCAGTCGTCGGTACTGGTAATAAGCATCGTCAGCATCTCCAAACTGCTCCATCTCCCTAAAATTTTTTAAGATCTTTCATATTAGAGTCAGTTGATGAAGAATGAAGAAAGCTGAAATGTTCTTTAGATGGGCGTTCCAATGAACTTGGAATATCTATAGGAACCCCGCGTATGTGAATCGTTTTTTGCGAGTAAACAGGTTCAAATTTTTTATCTTTAAATTCTTTGTAAGCTAGTGAAACGAAATCTTCAAATGTAGCCTGAATGTGATTAATGTCGTATTTTGCAAATGACCTTAGTATTTTGTCAGACGGCTTGTTGGGTGAAATTGCATACGACGGCCTAATTATATCCGGACCCATGACTTGCTGCAATTCGGCCATAAGGTCGAATACTAAGTCATCTTCAAAAGAATAGCCCAAGAATATGACCGGTCCTTGTCTAATACAGTCGCCCAGTATTCTGTAATACGAATTTCTGCTTAAAAAAGATGTATTGTAATCCGTTCTAGATAATATTGGATATCCTTCTTCGCCATACTGTGCATCAATCAATCCAAATATTTTTATGTAATACAATATATCATGACGCTTCAATTCAACATTGGGTTGTTGTTCTTTTATAGGCCGAATTATTCGACCTTTAAATTTGTCTTGTGGGATTCTTTCCAAAACGGTATCGTAATTGGTAGTAAAAATGCATTTCCATGGGAGAGAAACTAACTTGTGGTGGTTTTCCTTAGGATACAGCCCTTCAAGCTGCTTAGTAATAAATTCTTCAAGCTCAGGGCGTGAATGGTTTTCTGAGTCAATTATATCCTTACATACATCAAAAAAGTTTTTATCGTTTGAAAATTTCACATCGGAAAATTTGTTTATTGCTTCAGCTAATAGTTTTTTCCCAGAAGGACCACCAATGCCCATAGAACTTCCCGCCCCAAGAAACAATGTGGTTTGATTTGACTTGAGAAGTTCTACTACTCGTTGCATCAATTTAATTATGTAATTTTTCATTTATTAAGCTTTTGTTTCGCGAGAGCGCATCCATTGACGTGACCGCCCATCTCTGTTCACGCCTGCATCACCGTTCTGCCCTCCGCTCACCACCATCCAGAAGCCACAAACCTCCGATCGGAAAATCCGCGGCACCAGCGCCGATGCTCAGGAATCATACCACCCCAAGACTGCCCGCCCCCAGCATCTTAACCCACGCACACCCTACCAATCAGCAGAAGAGCTATAACCCCAGCCTCACACAGCCCTCGTCGAAAACCCATACTTCAACGGATCTTCCGGCTCCAGAATTACCTGAGATATCGCGGTCACATAAGCATTCCCATAGATCTCCGGAATCACTGCCCTGTAGCCCCCCACCCCCGCAGGACCCAGGATCCTCCCTTCAAACACCGTACCTATCACGCTCTCGTGAAGCAGCAAATCCCCGATGTCCATGGTCCCATTGGCATACAGACAAGCCATCCTCGCAGCAGTACCGGTTCCACACGGAGACCTATCGAACTCTCCATCTCCAAATATCGTCACCTCCCGATAATGCAGCTTCTCATGCCCGGTTTTCTCATATATCATCGTTAGATCAACTCCCTTGATGTATGGATTTTCCGGATGGATTGTCTCCTCAAGCCCGTTAACCTCATCCCTTATCTTGAGTCCAAGTTCTATCAGTCTTCTAATGTTCTTCATCTCCACTCTGATGCCCAGGCTCTCCGCATCGACTATTGCAAAGAAGTTACCTCCGAATGCTATGTCAACCGACACCTCTCCCACGCCCGCAAGCTCAATACTCATATTCTTAACGAAGAATGATGGAGGTTCTACAACCGATATCTTCTCTATCACAGAATCCTTAACAAGTAGCCTGACATTCACGATTCCTGCAACCGTCTCAAATGATATCTCTGTCTCTGGCTCCTCCATCCCGATATATCCCAGTTTCGAAAGCGCCCCCGCAACCCCAATCGTTGCATGTCCGCACATATACATATACCCAAGCGTGTTCATGAAGATGAGCGAAAATTCTGCTTTTTTATCGATCGGGGGCAGGACTATAGCTCCAAACAAGTCCATACTGCCCCTGGGCTCAAACAGGACGCACGTCCTTATCCAATCCAGGTTCTCCTTGATATACTCCAATCTCTCGATCATGCTATCGCAATTTACAGGGGGAAATCCTCCAAGGACTATTCTGGTCGGCTCTCCTCCGGTATGCGTATCCACCACAAAGAGGACTCTCTCGGTTCTCATAATGTCGCTGTACTCCTCAGATATTCCATAACAAGTCTTATCGCCCTCTCTATAGCAATACCCATCTGCTCAGGAACCATATCGTCATTATCCAATCGTTCACCAATGATGCCTGTCACACATGCTGTGGGGATATCAAACAGTCTCCCCATTATAAAAAGCAACGAGCATTCCATCTCCATGTTTACCGCACCCAACCTGCTCCAATAATCCACAGCATCCCTGTATCTGATCTCACCGGGCTGGTATCCACGAAATCCATCCTTTCTGCCCTGACCTGTATAAAATGTTGCCGTAGAAACGGTAATCCCACTTACATAAGGAATCTCAAGTTTTTCCGCTGTTTGAATCAGTTCATAAGTCATCCTGATATCAGGGACGGCTGGATATTCCGGGTCAGGAATGATCTGAGGAGATGCCCCGTCCAGTCTCACCGCACCCTCTGAGATGGCAACCTTGCCTGCAGATGCTTCCTTGCTCAAACCGCCGCATGTGCCGATACGAATAACTCCTTTCAATACAGGCATGATCTTGAATGCCTCGTCCAGCATTATCGAAAGCCCTGGTCCACCTATCCCATGTGAGATCACTGCTACCTTCGTATTCTGTAACGTTCCTATCCAGGTTCTGTATTCTCGATTATCACCGATCATCCCAGGATCTTCCAGATGAGAGGCGATCTTATCGGTTCTCGCTGGGTCTCCGCATGTGACCAGCCATTGAGTATCGCTTACAAGATTCTGATCGATAGCCAGATGGTATGTATTTCGCATTTCACGCCTCGGGTTCGTTTACAAAGGCACGCTTCCTTCCATGCGGGTATTCATGGGGATGCCAGAGAGGTGGCCCATCCCAGTCCGGATAGGGATTGTGTGCCCCGAGCTCTTCAGCCACGTATCTCAATCCCAGGCGCTCAAGCCGCTTCCGAGTCGGGACTCCGGTCTCAGGGTCGTAGCCGTGCACCCTGTAATAATTGGTAAGCATCTCTGCATGCTTCTCAAGCTCCTCTTTCTCTTGCCTGGTTCCTTTCGCCACCGGCTTCTGCGGCAGCCGGTCATGCTTCCTCGTTATCCCCTGCCTGATATTAAATGCCCTTTCCAGGATGTAGATCCTGTCTGCGGCTTCCTCTAGCCTGGAGGCGTCAAATTCGAAGCCGGTTGCTGCTGTCAGCAGTTTTGCCAGTCCATCCCACAGCGGGTACTTCCACACGAGCGGCACGGCACAGACCCAGCTGTTGACGGCTCCTTTGCAGCGCCCTATCGAATCCGTAAGCGTCGTAGCTCTTTCAGAGATGGTGATGCCCCCCACCGGATCTTGCGATATCCGGGGAAACATACCTGTATTTACGAGTATCCGGAAGAAATCAGGGTCGTTCTCCCCGTATGCCCAGCTCCTTCCCCTGAGGTGATCTGCCCCCCTGGTCGAGGTCGCATGGGCAAGGGCAAAAAGTCCCGGAGGGTGGGTGCCACGGCTGAGCCCCTTGACATGATAGCAGTAATCCATCGCTCCCCTGCCGATGATCTTTGCCAGTCCGTGCATCCCCTCGGCTACCAGATTGCCGAACCCCTCTCTCAGCGCTATTCGATGGATCAGTTCGATCTGGGAATCTGCGTCTTCCCAGTCCAGCGACAGCCCACCTGTGTCCTCCTTGGTGATGATACCCCGGCTGTAGAGGTCCTTTGCGAAGGCGATCGCATTACCGAGTCCTATCACGTCCATTCCATAAGCATCGGCGAGGTTTTCCATCTCCATTATGGCAATGGGGTCCTGGATGCCGCAGTTGGTGCCCAGGCTGGCAATGCACTCGAACTCAAGGGCAGAGCCCTCTTCTCCTGCACGCCTGCCGACCGGGATCCTGTAGACATCCTTGCACCTGACAGGGCAGTTATAGCAACCAGCCCTCCCTATCTCGTATTTCTTCCAGCCCTCGGGCGTCAAAGCCGCGGGAATTTCATCGGCAGAGAGGTTTTTCTGGAAGTACCTGTAGCCCGGCCGCCAGTACATCATACCGATGTGTGTGCCGTACACGGCAATGACATCATGTTGGAGGTGGTCTTTCAAAAAGAACTCTCTGTCATCCTGTGCCAGTTGCTCGAACTCTTCGGGTCTGGCAAGTCCCACCTTGCCAGTGCCTCTGACTGCTATCACCTTCAAATTCTTCGAGCCCCACACAGCTCCGCTTCCAGTGGCAGCAGAAGCATATTTGTCAACAATGGTGGACGCGAATCGGACCAGGTTTTCTCCGGCAGGACCAATACATGCCACGCCGATTTGTTCCCCATGCCTTTTGTGAAGCATGTCTGCGATTTCCCAGGTCGTTTTGCCCCATAAGTCCGAGGCATCCCTCAGTTCGACGTTTTCGTCGTCTATCCAGAGGTACTTCGGGCTGCTCGCCCTTCCGGTTATCACAATCTGGTCATAGCCTGCCAGCTTCAGGAACGCAGCGAAGGAACCCCCGGCGTTTCCATCACCCAGGATGCCGCTGCAGGGTGAAAGGGTGCTGACCTCGATCCTGCTTGTCATGCACAGAGGTGTGCCTGTGAGAGGACCAGGAGCAAGGCAAAGGACGTTTTCTGGACCCAGGGGGTCGATTCCAGGCTTCACCTCATCGAAGAGCGTCTTTGAGTTTAACCCTCTGCCGCCTATGAAATTTCTCGCAATCGACTCGTTCAGCGGCTGCTTTGTGACCTTTTCCCTCGTTAGGTCTACCCTCAGGATGGTTCCTCTCCAGCCGTACATCTTTTTCCGCCTCTTCTTGTGTTCATGCAGCGATGAGCGTCGCAGACCCTACAAATAACAGCCATTCGTCACCTCGTGAGGTAGTAGTGAGCAGCATTTTAGATAACGTTTTCGGGGTATGCGAAGTTGGGGTAGAATTATTGACTTATTTTTCGGAAGGTGACCCTGAGTTGGACAAAATCAGAAAAGAAATTCTCATCAGCGATCATTGGAATGACGAAGAATTTTTTGACCTTAGCAGACATCTTAAGAATCACAACTGCGAGATCGATATCCGGAAGGTGGATCTGGAATAGTTGCGTAGTTTCCTGATTGAAAAGAGGGATTTTTTACTGCGGCTGCTGGAAAACCCCAATTTGATGGAGCACGAATCATTTACAGAGCTTCTCTGGGCGGTTTTCCACCTAACAGAGGAATTATCCCGGAGAGGCGACCTGAGCCAACTTCCTGATACCGACTATAACCATCTCGCGGGCGATATAAAAAGAGCATACACCACATTGATCCATCAGTGGCTGGATTACATGAAACATCTGAAGGATGATTACCCGTATCTCTTCTCTCTTGCGATGAGAACGAACCCATTTGATCCGGATGCATCTCCGATAGTGAGATGATAGATGATATGATGAATGATTTCGGATTATCCACGACCGATACCATTATATCAGTGCAGGATAGTTCCACCATGTTATGCTGCGATGTTTTCGAGACCGAGAGCATGAAAAGATAGAGTATCATCAGCAGCCCCCCAATCGGACAAGAATAAAACCGGAGGCGAGAACAATATGAAATGGTCATACCAGATCGGCAGCATCCGCGGGATACCCATACGGTTGCATCTGACATTTCTGGTGATATTAGTATTTTTCATCTGGGCATTTGCGGTTCAGGATATTAAAATCGAAGAATATGGGATAATCCTCAGTTTTGGTGGGATGGATGCCCCAACAGTTATCAAATATCTATTCAGCATAATCACAGCGGTTCTTTTCTTCTCCACGTTACTATTTCACGAACTCAGCCACTCGATCGTGGCACAGGGCTATGGCATAAAGATAAAGAGTATAACCCTCTTCATCATAGGCGGAGTGGCTCAGATGGAGGATATCCCAAAGGAGCCGCGGAAGGAAGGAAGGATCGCGGCAGCAGGTCCGGCTTTCAGCCTGACCATAGGCATCCTTGCTTATGCCATCTACGACTTCTTCGGCCCGGTAAACCCTGCCAGGGGCGTATTTGAGAACGGTACCCTCATAATGCTGGGCATAATCGCATTCTACAACATAATACTCGGCATCTTCAATCTCATCCCTGCGTTTCCCATGGATGGAGGTCGGATACTCCGTGCCCTGCTTGCCACACGCATGCCTTATATCGACGCGACCAGAAAGGCGGTTGCGATAGGCAAGAGCCTGGCATTCATGATGGGAATCTTTGGGTTGCTGACGTTGAATGTGGGAGGACTGTGGTTTATGCTCATAGCCTTCTTCATTTACTATGGTGCAGCTGGTGAGGGAGAGGCAACGGCAATCTCGGTCACTCTGGAGGGTTTGAAGGCAAGGGACTTGATGACCGGTCTTCCGGATGTGATCTATGCACTTCCGGACTGGACGCTTGACCAGTTGATCGATGTTATGTTCAAGACCAAGCATACGGGCTATCCTGTACAGGAAAGTCATGCTTCCTCGGTGCTCGGGGTGATAACATTCTCGGATCTCCGCCGGATACCTGAACCTGAGCGGGGCACTATCAGGGTCAAAGACGTTATGACAAGCGAGGTGATCGCAATCGAAGCGGATGCAGACGCCTTTGATGCGTTCAAGCTCATTGCATCTGGCGATGTGGGTCGCGTAATCGTCATGGATCATGGGCGGATGGTGGGCATCGTATCAAGGACCGACCTCCTGCGATCCGTCCAGTTCAGAGGCGCGTATGGGTGAGAAGGGGAGGGGACCTGTTCGATTTGACTTGCCATATAATTCGGTGAAAATATGATGACATGCAACGCATGACATGGGCAGTAGTTCAATGAATAAGCATCTGGAAAAGCGGTTTTGGGAGATAGATTTCCTGCGCGGACTTGCGATAATCATGATGATAGTCTTCCATCTGCTCTATGATCTGACTTATTTTGGCGGATGCGATCTCAATTTACACTATGGTTTTTGGCTATATTTTGCATACGCTACTGCCACAATCTTTATTTTTTTAGTTGGAGTATCATTAACCCTCAGTTTTACAAGAGCCAATAAAATACAGAATTCGGGACAAAAATTATACTTGAAATATCTCAAAAGAGGTTTAAGGATCTTTTCATGGGGCTTAATTATTACCTTTGTGACCTGGATATTTTTGAGAGATGGTTTTGTTCTATTTGGGATACTTCATCTCATTGGAATCTCGATTATTCTGGCATACCCCTTCTTAAAACTCCGTTATTGGAATCTGTTGCTGGGTATTGCCTTCATAGCTCTTGGAATCCATTTGAAGAACTTTACTTTTGGTTTTCTCTGGTTGGTGTGGTTAGGATTCGTGCCAGACCACTTGTATACCGTTGACCACTTCCCAATTTTTCCATGGTTTGGAGTGGTTCTGATCGGGGTGTTTTTTGGAAATTTACTATATCCTGACTACACACGTAAATTTAACCTTTGTGATCTCTCCAATTTTAATTTTATAGGATTGTTTTGCCTTTTAGGAAGGCATTCATTGGTAATCTACCTGATTCATCAACCAATACTGATTATATTG
>JAUWCK010000118.1 GCA_030609345.1 Methanosarcinales archaeon
TCCATCGGCAAACCGGAATATCTCTTTTCAGAAGCTTTTCAGCCCATAAAGTGAGAGTATTTCTATTGTTTGCAGATGAACGCTTTAAACCATATCCTATTTAGTCTTTTGGTACGTGTTTAGCCGCTCAGCCTCGCCCTCGTCATCCGGAGTCTGCCCGGGGTTTCGGATGTCTGGGAACACCCTGTGTTTGGGTTTGGTGATGCCCTAAAAATTCGCAATTTTCACCCCGCAATCGCATCCCCGAGATCTGCCCCGAATATCTGCGCAATCCCACATACCGCCCATCCGTTAAGCGCCCATGCAAAACTTATGAAAACCGGCATCCCCTCGTCAAATGCATAACTCCAGAGCCCGGCTGAAGCTCCGAGCAGTTCCATCGTGCCACCAAGCGCTGTAGCAACCGTGACAAACGCGAGGTTCCAATCAAGAGTCTGTCTGTTGTTATAAAATAGACCCAGAACAGCGAACGCTGCGTAAATCGCAATGATCTCAGGGGTGGCTATCGCGAGATAGCCTTCGAACCACAAGAATGCAGCGAATGCAAAGAGAATCAGAACGAAGGGAGCAATCCTGAATCTTCTGCCGCTCAGATCAACATACGCGAAGACACGCCTCAAGCCATGCGATAGTCCGATGATTACAATCATAAAAATCGGCATTGAAAAGAGAGCAAATAGCGGAGGTGCAGCACCATCTACGTAATGCCACATCCCGGCAAGCACGGCAAAACGTTCCACAAGGTATGCGATTAGGATCGATGCTGACGAGACCGCTACAAAATGCTTCGTCTGCATCCTCATTGCAAACAACGCAGCAAGGATGAGTGCGAACAGGAAACCAAGAGCGAACTCAAGTGAAGATATAGCGAGATAACCGCCAGACACAAAGCCGAAGATCGATAGCAGCGCAAGAACAGAGAATATAGCGAGATTTGTTCGTTTCCGTTTTGTGCTATCAGGCGCAGGCTTTTTCTCCATCGACCACTTCGCAATGTCGTGGATGATCTGCAGGAATGCAGGGGTGAAATACTTCAAAAGTGGCAGTCTTGCCGTATCGTACAGGAAAAAATCCGCGCCGATGTTGAATAACGTGTCCCAGCCCGGAATCTTTAAGATCTGGTGCGTGCCCCATGTGTAGAACCTCGCAACATCAGGGTCGGGACGCTTCCAGTTGCCGTCTGAAGAGTGTTTATATGGCAGTTCTGTGAAGTCGAACTTCTGTGAGGCATCGCCCAGAGATCGCTCGTGTGCAAGCTTTAGGTGATCGATCTCCTCACACGGATTTTTAAAGCCTATCATCTGTGCAGCAATCGCGTCTGCTGTAACCACGCTCGTGGATGCTATGATTGTACGGAAGTCAACAGCATCGCATGAGAGGGGACCCACTGTTTCGCCGCCGATGCTGCCGTCTATGACCGTCAGATTGGGCGTGAAAGCATAGTTTATCCAGTATAACACTTCGTCAATCCCGATCTGGTGGTATCGCGCCTTATCAATCTCAGGCAGCGTGCCATACATATTCTTCATGCCAAGGGTCACGCCTGTCATGAGATGTGTCTTCATAGCAGGCACAGAGATTATCACATCCGCATCCAGCATCTCCTTTGAGACCCGCTCTCTCTTTAGCACACTCTTGTCACCGAAGTCAAAATGCACGATCTTCGTATCAGAGAGATTCATAAGTTCCACACCCTTCTCTTGAGCCCACGTGTCCCATCCCTGCTTCTTTGCATTTGCCCAGAACTTCGTCCATATCATGTCAGCGTCGCAGATCACAGGCTCGCCCCCAGCCTCGCGTACCATATCCACCACAACCCCGGCAACATCCTTGGTGGTATAAGTCGCTCTCAGTTCAGGAACGCCTCCGCAGATGTTCACTTTGATAAGAACCTTGTCACCACGCTTGACAAAACTCTGCATACCTCCAAGGGCATCGATCGCCGATCGCACAGCCCCCTCCGAGTCATTTATGTCGCGCCGAGTATCCGGGTAACGAACAACCGAATATTCAGGCTCTATGATTTTCTTCCGGCTTTTCACATCCTTGTAAGAGTAAACATCTTTTGAGACTCTCGTTCGCTTCGAGAGTAAGTACGCAGACGCGTAGCCCAAATATATCCAGACCGGATATAAAGCGAAGAGTAGAATCACCACCAGCAGCGGAACATCGCTCTTGTAGATGCCAGTGATGTTAGAGTGAAACATAAACTCTGAGCCGCTCATGCCATCGCAGACTACTGGAAAGACGCAGCGGAAGACATCTGTGTAGAGCAGCAAACTAAATGCAATGAAGGTGAGAACGATGAGCAGACCGATGGTGATCTTGGCAAGTCTCCCTATCCTAAGTCTGTTGCTTGCGAGGTAGAGCGCGATGCCTATGGCAAAGAGCAGCGGAGGGTCTAATAGAAAACTCATGGCTTCACCATTAATGTTTAAGAGTCGGTCTGGTATTTAATGTTTTCTTCGATTGGGGCTGTCACGGCTTGTGGTGTTACAGAAGATTTTATGAACCTGATCGGGCGAGTACGGATCTAAGTCTATCAGGCATCTTATCTGGATTATCGGCTACATTCGGGACCGTAGGCTGCTCCATTCTTGAAACACGCCAAGCCCCGCCCCACCTATCACAAATTCCACGAACTGCGTCGCAAGTTTCGGATGTGGTGCGTTTTTGATGTGCTGTGCGCTTGCAAGGACTATACAAAAGTCATCCTCGAGAATGTCCGAAGATCGACTTCCAGTGGTCCGTGAGCAATACACACATGACCATCGACTTAGAGATATCAAGCCGATAGCCCCTGGACAGATACATTTTATTAAAGATGCAGCCATGAATGGTGTGGAAGTGTTTCCATGTCAAAGGCAAATCACATCGGCATCCAGAACCATCACCTCACCATCGGCGGGGTTGACACAGTCTCGCTTGCACAGGAATACGGCACACCGCTCTATGTGATCGACGAGAAGCGTATACGCGAGAACTTCCGCACATTTAAAAGCGCGTTTCCTGACGCTGACATATACTTTGCTGCAAAGGCGAACTGGAACCTCGCAATCCTGCGGATCCTTGCGTCAGAGGGTGCAGGCGCTGACGTCTTCTCTGATGGCGAACTCTATGCCGCGCTCCTCGCAGGCATCCCGCGTGAGAGGATTCTCTTTAACGGCAACTCAAAGACAGCGTACGAGCTTCAGATGGCGATCGATTCTGGGGTTCGCGTTTCAGTGGATTCGATGGACGAACTGCATGCGCTCTCGGATCTGGCGATCAAAGCCGGAAGGGCGGTCGATATCGCATTCCGTGTCAATCCCGATGTCTCGCCAGACACGCACCCGAAGATTGCGACAGGTCTTGCATCCTCCAAGTTCGGGATAGGGTACAAGGACGTCTTGAAAGCGTACGAAGAGGCAAAGGAACTGCCCGGGGTAAATCCGGTCGGCATCCACTGCCATATCGGGTCGCAGATCACTGATGTCTCGCCTTTCGGTGAGGCGGTGGAGCGGATGATGGATATCGCGGAACAGATCACGCGGCTTGGAATCACACTTGAGTTCGTTGACATGGGCGGCGGGCTTGGCATCCCGTACCAGAAGGATGTGGCGACGCCTACACCACACGATCTTGCAGATACGATCCTTCCGATCTTCCGCCGCCGGTCAGAGGATATCGGGATCTCTCCGAGACTCGTGCTCGAACCCGGGCGATATATCGTTGGCGACACAAGTCTTCTCCTTGCAGGAGTTACCACTGTGAAGCGATCTGCACGGAACTTTGTTGGCGTTGACGCCGGTCTTAACCTGCTGATCCGCCCTGCGATGTACGATGCGTACCACGAGGTGGCTGTTGCGAACAAGGCAGACTCTGCAGGGGCGGAGACGTACGATATCGTGGGACCGATCTGCGAATCAGGCGATATCATTGCGAGGGACCGGAAACTGCCTTTGATAGAACCCGGCGATGTGATAGCGGTCTTCGATGTCGGAGCGTACGGATTCAGCATGAGTTCCCAGTACAACGGACGGTGCCGGTGTGCCGAGGTTCTGGTATGTGACGGCTCTGTGGACGTAATACGCGAGCAGGAACACTACGGCGACCTGATTGCGAAACAGAAGATTCCCGCAAGATTGCTTGCGTAACTTGACACTGTCTAAAAATCAAGTGATTTTATCACCGCGAAGAACGAGAGAGGACGCAGAGTTTCGAGACCGTTTTCAACCCTCTGCGTGGCTCTGCGCACTCTGCGGTAGAATCTAAGGGCATAGCGATTTTAGAAAAATCGGGTAGTGCCGCGAACCCTATCGCTTCAGCACTTTGACCCCATCCGCGGTGCCGATATGCACCTCGTCCACATTTAAGAATATCCCGTGCTCGATTGCGCCAACGAGTGCACTCAACTCAGCACTCAATCGCGCGGGATCATCGATCGCGCCGAAATCGGCGTCGATTACGAAGTTTCCGTTGTCAGTGACCACGGGACCGTCCTTCCGGGCTGCCATCCGAAGCTCAGGTATCCCGCCGAGTGCACGCACCTCGCGTTCCACAAGCGTTCTTGCGTACGGCAGAACCTCGATCGGAACCTCGTGATCGAGTCCGGGGACGACTTTTTCGTGATCAACCATCAGCACCACTCTCGATGCAGCGTGCGCGATCACCTTTTCTCGTGTGTGCGCAG
>JAUWCK010000271.1 GCA_030609345.1 Methanosarcinales archaeon
GTTCCCGGATGGTCAGCAGATCTGCAAGCAACTGGCACGGATGCTCCATATCAGAGAGCGCATTGATCACAGGGATATCTGCGCATCTTGCAAGTTCACGTACGGTCTCGTGGCGATAAACCCGCGCCGTGATCACATGGACGTACCTCGAAAGCACGCGTGCAGTATCGCAGATCGTCTCGCTCCGTCCGAGCTGGAGATCAGCGTAATTCAGGTAGAGCGCATGTCCCCCGAGTTCGGTCATCGCGACCTCCAAGGAAACCCTTGTGCGTGTGGACGGCTTTTCAAATATCATGGCAAGACTCATGCCTTTGAGCGCATCCATGTACGAACCGCGTCTCTCTTTCATCCGGGCAGCCAGATCGAGGAGCTCACATATCCCCTCGTGCGTCAGGTCTGATATAGATATGAGATGCGTCATGCAGTTGTGACCTCGCAGCCATTCTCGGTGACGATCACGGTATGCTCCGCCTGGGACACGAGCGCACCGGTGACCTCCCGCAGGATAGGATAAGGTTTGATGAGTCCTGCTTTTGTCAGTTGCCTGAATGTGAGATCGATCTTCTCTCCGGAAAACCATCTTCTCGCAAACGGGAGGTTTTTATACTCCATCATCTCCTTTAGCAGTGTCCTTGCTCTTGGAATGCGCGGAAGTGGGGGGTTTTCTGTTGTCACGTGGTAAATCTCCCATCTCGTTGCATCCCTGACCTTTCCTTCCCCTTCAGTCGCGAACGGCTCGATTGCGACCACCTGCCCCTCATAAAGCACGGTTCCGGTGCGTGCATGTATGTTCGGGATGCTTGGTGGGGCATGTGCTTGGTATTGTGCGAGTCCGTGCCCTGTGAGGTTTGAGATCGGTCTGTATCCGAACTCACCGATCGTCTCCTCGATTGCCGCCCCGATCTCCCTTGTATCGATTCCGGCGTGGATTACACCGATTGCGCTCTCAAGCGCCGCCCTCGACGCGTCCACGAGTTCAGGGTGGTCTGAAAGATCGACCGTCATGGCAGAATCCGCGATATATCCATCGACGTGGACCCCGATGTCGAGTTTTACCATATCCTCGCCGAATACCGCTGTATCGTCTGCGCCGGGCGTGTAGTGCGCAGCATCCTCGTTTAGCGAAAGGTTGCACGGGAATGCGGGCTGTCCGCCGAGATCGCGTATCAGATTCTCTGCAAAGACCGCTGTCTTAAGAATGCTCGCTCCGACTGTTATTCTCTTCGCGGTCTGCTCCCGCACCTCTGCAAGGATCTTTCCTGCCTGCCGATACTTCTCAATCTCTTCAGATGTGTAATATGTGTTCATGGTACCCCTAAAAAAATAAGACCGCCCGCAACGACTGATTCGCCGGGCGGCAAGCGTTCAAACCGGAAGTTCAGCCCAGTTTGAGTATATCAAGTGCTCTGTTGATGTCTTCTGCCTTAACCGTCTTTCTACCCGCGTGTTTCGTCTCGATAATCGCTTCCTTAGCGATTTTCATTCCGATCTTCTCGAGCTCGTCGGTCAGGGCGCTGCGTGCCGATTCACTGACCCTGATGTCGCCTTCGGATGCAGCCCGTATTAGTCGCTCAACTGGAGCCAGTGGTAGTATTTTCTTTGCCATTTGTTCTTACCTCCTTTTGTGGTATGATTCCGTCCGCAATCGAACGGTATGTGTTCGGTTTTATGCACCGACACCAAGCATAGAATTATGCACAGAATAGAACCCTATCCCATGACCATATCCATACTTGGTATTGCTATGAACTTACTTTTTGAAATAAGTCCTATATATACTTTTTGATCCACATCTGCGCAGCAGCGAAAAATATCTTTGAGAAATTCAATTTATGATCTCTCGACATG
>JAUWCK010000266.1 GCA_030609345.1 Methanosarcinales archaeon
ATCGCAATACCAAGCACCTCGTCTGCGATTAAATAGACCGGATCACGCTTAAATGCTTGCGCAGTTATTCCGGGTAGTCTTCCGTTTTCGCCCTCTTCTTCCAGAAGGGTTGCCGCATACACGAGTATGCACAGGTTCGGATCGGATAATGCAAAATCCAGTTCACGCTTGAACGCATCTCTTGCGAGTTCCTCTGTTTCGATCCCCGGATGCGGGACATACAGTTCCATCGCCGCATCTGTGATCGCATCTTCGGTGATACCGTATTTATTGAGCGTCTCGAAGATGTCCCGTTTATCTGGCATATAAATGCAGGATTGGAATCCGGTCAATAATAAATGATTGGTTGCTGACTTTGAAATCGTACAAAATTATTTGTACGATGGGTTTGGTATAACTGTTATCGGTTTGGATGTGATCTGTCATGGACAGACATGATGATCAAATTCATACGATTAAATTGGAGCGAACAACTGAAAATTTGATGGAGACACTCATGTGCACCCTAAAAAGAGCAATTGGACTAATTATGCTGATATTGATCAGCGGAATGGTCTGCATTACGTCTCATGCAGAAGATGCGTGCGCCGCCCGGATGGTCAACGTAAGCGGAGACGTCCCGCGTGATAATTGGGCAGATGCCACCTATAGCGAGATTCATGACAGCCAGATCGAGAATTTGACATGGGGTGCTATCTTTAGCCATAGCCAGGAACGCTCGGAACGTGAGACCTGTAAGTACGTTGAAAAGAGCATCGATTCAACGAATATCGTCTGTAAAAATATCTACGGCAACCGAACAAACGATAGTGTAGATGAGGTCAACCTGAAGCATTCGCTTGAAGGTAACAACCGGATGTCGGTAACGGATGCGAATAACAACCGGATTGAGGATTGCCTGGAAGGGTCAACGATGCGTGCTGGCATCGATGATGGCGCTGAGGTCGATGTCATCGTTACGTATCGTAAAAAATCGTCCGAGCCATCTTATTCTGTTTCATACAGCACATTGAACACATTGAACACATTGGGAGCAAGAGTAAAATATAATTATAAAACCATAGATGCCACTGCACTAAAGATGCCTGCTGGAAATCTGGACGATCTTGCAGAGGTTCCCGGGGTCGAAATGATATATTTCGACCACGAGGTCCATGCTCTGCTGGATACGAGTGTTCCGGTGATCAGGGGGGGTCAGGCACGCTCTACGTTCGAGGTTTCCGGAGCAGATGTGACCATTGCAGTCATCGACACCGGCATCGATGCATCGCATGAATCGCTCGATGATCTGGACGACGATCCTGCAACAGATGATGATAAGGTGATCGCCTTTGAGGATTTTGTGAACAGCCGGGAAGATCCTTATGATGATCACGGGCATGGAACCCACTGCGCGGGCATTGCCGCGGGAACCGGTGGAGATTCGGATTATGCCGGAGTTGCGCCCATGTCAAGACTGGTTGGTGTGAAGGTACTGGATCGGTATGGATCCGGTTCCGAATCCGATTGTATTGCCGGAATCGAATGGTGCGTCCTGAACAAAGATGTTTACGGTATCGATGTCATCTCGATCAGTTGGGGTACTGACATGAATGGTGATGGCACGTCTCCGACCGAGATTGCATGTGATTCTGCGGTGGATGCCGGGATAGTCGTCTGCGTGGCTGCTGGCAATTCAGGACCAAGCAGCAGTACGGTCGGCACCCCGGCATCTGCCAAAGAAGTGATCAGTGTGGGGGCGATTGAGGACTCCGGGGATATCGCATACTTCTCTTCGAGGGGACCTACAGCAGATGGTAGAACAAAACCGGATGTCTGTGCCGTTGGCGTGGATGTGACTGCACCGGCAGCGAATTCCGGGGACGGGTATGTCGCCCACAGCGGAACCTCGATGGCAACACCGCATGTGGCAGGGGTTGCTGCCCTGATGATCGAGTACAATCCATACATCACCCCGTCAGATGTCAAGGATATCCTGCACAACACATCCCTCGATAAAGGAGACTTGGGTCCTGATAACACTTATGGATGGGGTGTT
>JAUWCK010000267.1 GCA_030609345.1 Methanosarcinales archaeon
TCATCCGATAGCTTCCCGAACTTCGTTTCGAGGTCTGCCTTCTGCTTTGCGAGTTCCTCTATGGAAACCTCTCTCTGCTTTGCGATTTCTGCGTCCGCTGCCTTCTTCAGTGCAGCCGCATCATCGGTCTTCTGTTTATCAAGAGCGGTCTTGACTGCTGCGTCAAGAGCGTCCTGCGTGTATGTGACGGGAGCCTGCCCGCCTTCTGGTGTTTCTGGCATGTTATTACCTCTATGATTTGAATTAGAAATCGCCGCTGCTACAAGTTTAAATCCCGATCCTTCAAACGCTGGTTTGCCGTTCCCGATTATCAGGGCGATTGCATCAGGCGCAAAACCATTCGCGAGTCCGCTTGTCTCGAAATCCGGGGTAGGGTCAGATAGGAAGCCTGTAACGCTCCAACCACCTTCCCCAAATGGCATCCACGTCTCATCATTGATCTTCTCCGCTGCTGCTTTGTCTGTGATCGCTGCTGCTGCAACTATCCATCCGTCCCTGACTTTTGCACCGGTCACATAGCCGACGTTTGCGAAATTATCAGATGCAAAGTCGCACGCGTGCGGGTCAGGTTTCATGCAAGCCCGGATCGGTATACCTCTGATTCCTGTTATAATCTGATTGGTTGCTTTTTCGGTGACGCCCCACTTTTTCAAGTTCCTGACGCCAAGGTGGATTAGCTCCCCTTCTATCATCGCCGCGTGATCCGGTATACCTTCCGGTCTGGTCGCTGCTGTCACGAATGGCTCTGCGCCGAACTGGATTCGAGAAGGCATATCTGCTAATGTATCGGGACTGGCTTATAAAGGGTGACGAACCGTAATTGTTACGATATAAATTAGTTGATCGATGGATTTAAGTATCTGTAAATCAAGTGATTAGCATGGCAGGATTTAACATATCGGATAAGACGCATGATGAGGTTGAGGAGATGGCTTACGATCTGCGAACGGACATGAAGACGGTCGTTGAGCAGATGTGGCAATTTGTGAGCAAGCGGAAAGAAGAGTTCGTGCAGGAGATGTTTTTGAATGCCCACTGATGAATTTGAACTGGAGATAGATAGACAGATAAATCGAATGTGGTGTAAATCACAGGAAAACGAAGCTCCAACCGGTAAACGATTTGAAGAAGGGATAGTACAAGGGTTTGAAATCGCAAAAATTCTATATAAAACCAGAGTCAAAAACATCTTTGAATCAAAACTCCGTGCTTTGTGTATTGCTTATGATAACGAGAACGGCGCGTATCCAGAATCTGATTATGAAGGACTGTCATTATTTGAATTTTTCATGGAGGAGGGAGTTGGAGAAATTCCTGAATTTAATGGTGAATTTCTCAAAGATCGGTGGAATGCTGGAGTATCGGATGATTGAAACTTTTCGATGTAAATCCTGTGGACATTCAGATATGGATATGAGATTTTACATGCCCGGAAAAGATATAGCCATCTGTCCAATCTGCAAATCTGATGATATAGAGATTGTTGGTAAATATATTACGGAATGATCAGTCTTCTTTCGGTATATCTTCCGGAAACCCGCCCCTCTCCCGTAGTTCGGATGGCGTGATGTATCCCAACTCTGCCCACTTGGTCAGGGTATCGAACGGGATATCCACTGTTAGGAACGGTGTCGCTGCTATCGAAACATGGGTTGGGTCAAGCCCGATGTCCGCGCATCTCGGAACGATGATCTCATTATGGAACTGCTCAAATATCGTTTTCCGGAGCGATTCAAACGTGTCGTAATCCTGTGCGCTTACGGCGGTTCCTGCGGAGGTCCAAGAACTGCCAACGTCCCCTGCGCCAACGTCTGATCGCACTAGGATGCGGTCGAGCCGGTGTTCACGCCACTCGAAATATGGGATGATGTCAAAGCCGGTCTTCGTTTCCAGCATGGAGACTTCTTTGCCTATTCCGAAAAAGTCTTTGTTGGGTCCGATTTTCTCCGCTTCTATTGTTTCTTTCTCCAATACCT
>JAUWCK010000167.1 GCA_030609345.1 Methanosarcinales archaeon
GCTGACAATCTTGTTAAGGGAGTGCATGCTCTTGCAGCAAGGCGGCATCCGGAACTGATCGCAGTGATCACAACCTGCCTTTCCGAGACGATCGGGGATGACGTTGACGGCATCCTCAGGAAGATCGATCTGCCTATGGAACTTGTCCCGATGCACACACCAAGTTATGTCGGCTCGCATGTCACAGGATATGATAATGCCGTCAAAGCGCTGGTGGTAAAGCTTGCAGAGCAGACAGGACCCACTGACAAGATCAATATCACAGTAGGACTTTTAAATCCGGGAGATATAAGGGAATTAAAGAGCATGCTTGCGATGATGAGGGTCAAGGCAAACATCCTTACCGATATCTCGGAGACCCTTGATGCACCGTTGAGACTGCCAAGACCGTCATTCCCGACAGGTGGAACCACGCTAAAGGAGATCGCAGACACGGCAAACTCGCTTGGCTCGATCGCCATGTGCAAGCATGCAGGCGGAGGCGCGGTAACATACCTTGCGAACAAGCACAAAGTACCGATGATACTGGGCGCAACCCCAATAGGTGTTGCCAATACCGATGCGTTCCTCGAAAATGTGGGACAGTTGGTAGGAAGACCTGTTCCTGAACAACTGCGTCGGGACAGGGGTCGGCTCATTGATGCAATGATCGATGTGCAGTTCAAGATAGTCCAAAAGAAGGTTGCAATCTTTGCAGACCCTGACGTTGCATCCGGGATGGCGCGTTTTGTGCACGAACTCGGGATGGAGCCGTCGATCGTTGCGACCGGCACTACCAGCAAGGAGTTCGTAAAGGATGTGCAGGCTATTGCAAGCCAGACCGGACATGAGATAGAGATACTATCCGGATGTGACATGTACGGGCTGCATGAAGCTGTCAAGGCAGACGGTGTTGACCTGTTGATGGCTAACACGCACGGGAAGACCATTGCAGACGATGAGAAAATTGCTTTTGCAAGGATTGGATTCCCGGTCTATGACCGTGTGGGCTATCAAAGGAGAGCGATCATCGGGTACAATGGCGGGATCAATCTTGTGGACCTGATCACCAACTCGATCCTGGAGCATGGGGATGTGTCGTAATTACCCGGTACTGTTGCGGATTGGTTTACTGGGTTTATTAATACTGACAGTCCTCACTGCGGGCTGTGTGGAGCAAAGTAGTGATATCGGCATGGCTGTTGAGTTCAATGACCATGCCGCATGTGCTTATGTAGCAAAGGAGAACAACTGGTACGAAGATGAAGGGATCAATCTCACCACTTACGAGAGCTATGCAACAGGAATGCAGCTTACCAGTGCGCTTGCAAGAGGTGATATCCAGATCGCTTATATCTGTCTATCACCGGCTATACTGGCTTATTCAAGAGGCGTTCCGCTGGTGATCGTTGCCGGAACCCATAAGCACGGTTACGGCCTGGTCGCCAGTTCTGGTATCGAAAATATCTCTGATCTGAATGGTACAACCATAGGATGTGTGCGGGAAGGCGGCATGGTGGATATCCTCTTAAATCGCATGATCCGGGAATATGATCTAAAAGATGTTCGGATCCAGCGAATGGAACCCTTAAAACTGGTCATTGCCCTGGAAACGGGCAGGATAGATGCTGCATTTTTGCCGGAGCACCATGCAACCGCTGCCGAATCAAACGGCTTTAACATGCTTATTACAAGCCATGAACTGTGGGATGATATGCAGGGCAGTGTCCTGATCGTTAAACGAGAACTTATTGAAGACGATCCCGAAACCGTAAGAAAACTGGTTCAGGTGACCCAAAAAGCAACCGACCGGGTGAATGATAATCCCAACGAGGCGGCTGTGATCCTTGCAGAAGAACTGGACAGCGATCCTGCGATCATCAGAAAATCGATGAGCCGCCTGAATTACACCACCCGCATCGATGCAGGGTCTGTACAGGAGATGATCGACTATATGGTGGAACTTGGGTATATCGAGGAGGGCATGAGAGCTGAGGACATGCTGGATACTAGATTCCTGCAGGAAGATGTATGAGAATTCGAAATATACTGGATGGATCTATCCCGATCATCATATTTATCCTGATATGGGAGAGCATCGCCCGGCTGCATATTGTTCCCGAATACATCTTCCCGTCGTTCTCTGCTGTGATGGGGGAGTTCTACCACCTGACAGTTAATGGGGTCCTGCTGAATAATCTTGCAAGCAGTCTGTTCAGGGTGCTGGCAGGATTTCTGCTTGGTTCTGTGGCTGGTATTATGATGGGAACCATGATGGGATGCAAGGATATCATAAACAGGTCGTTTAACCCGATCTTCAGTTTGCTCTATCCCGTACCAACGCTTGGCTGGGCACCGCTGTTGATGATCTGGATAGGGATCAATGAGATGCTGCCGATCATATTGATATTCCTGTGTTCCTTCTTTCCTGTGCTCTATAACACGATCACAGGCATCAGAAATGTTGATAGCGATGTCATCAAAGCAGCAAGAACCCTTGGTGCATCAGATCGAAAGATACTGACCAGTGTTATCCTGCCGCTTGCCGTGCCGAATATCTTTACAGGGCTAAGACTGGAAGCCGGTATGGCATGGCGGGTTGTGATAGCGGCTGAGATGGTCGCGATCCCTACAGGCATCGGCGCACTGCTGATACGCTCGGAGAGTCTGCTGAGGGTGGACATCATAATCGTCTGCTTAATGGTGCTTTCGGTAATGTGCCTGGTCTTTGAGCGGTTCTTCCAGTGTATCGAAACTAAAATGACAAAAGAATGGAGGTAAATAATGCCGGATATTGAATTGAAGAATATCAGTAATTATGTATTTAATGACCTGAACATGGAGATATTTGATAAGGAGTTGCTGGTCGTGATAGGTCAAAACGGAGCGGGAAAGTCAACATTGCTCAATATCATTGCCGGGCTTGTGGATTATGAAGGTAGCGTGCTCTTTGACGGGGTTTCGGTCAACAGAATGCTAACCGATAAACGGCAGGTTGGTTACCTATTCCAGAATCTTGCACTGTTTCCGCATCTTGATGTTGCATCCAATATAGGATATGGACCGGCGGTAAATGGCAGCGCAAGGAAAAACATTGCACAGAGAGTGGATGAATTGCTCAGGTTGATGAAGATCGAGCATCTGAGAGACCGCTATCCTAAGAATTTGAGTGGTGGGGAGCGCCAGAGGGTGGCTCTGGCACGGGCGCTTGCCGTATCGCCGCAGGTGCTGCTTCTTGATGAGCCATTTAGCAGTCTGGACACTGGAATGTGCAGTTGTATCAGGCAGGAGATCAAAAATATACAGAAAAGGCTTGGGATCACAACTGTGCTTGTCACACATGACATGGCAGAAGCTAAAGAGATGGGAGATAGGATCGTGGCAATAAACGGTGGAGAGATCCATGAGGTCGCTGATCTTCAGAGGATGTACAGGTATGATCTTGATGATCCACGTCACCTACAGAACTGCGCAGGCTGCGGTATTGATTGTTATTGTAAGGAGTGATTGAAATGTACACAAAAATAAAAGAGAGATTCGCACAAATCGTGATGGAAAATAACCTGTTAGATGAAACGGTAAGGCTTAGTGCTAAAACCCTTACTCCGGAAGAGGCTATAGGAAATCCGGAATGTGAGGACTTCCCGATATTAAAAGGGCATG
>JAUWCK010000086.1 GCA_030609345.1 Methanosarcinales archaeon
CTCACATCCCACTCTGACTCGCGCCCGGGTATCTTATCGATCCGTGCAAGCGCATCCTTAAACTTATCAGCAGTCCAGACCTCGCCATACTGCTTCTCATAGTTATGTACGACCTGCCTGCCAATCCTTCTTCCAAAGACCCGCATGTGCCGGTCAGAGTTGATATTTTTCTCCTTCAAAAATAATGAAAGTTTGCGTAACGGCACATCGAAGACATCCTTGACCCCGACATACTCGAGCAGTTCCCTGATCTTTTTCTCGACCTCTGGTTGGTGTTTCAGCGCAATCACGTTACTGGTGATCTGGCAATCGTAATTGAGTCCTGCCGATTCGAGCATACACAAAAAGATGTTCTTCAGTTGATCCACCGCGCGCATACTCCGGTAGCCATGGTGTATCGTTATATCCTCGCCGTCGATATCCATCCGGTTGACGATGCGCGAGGTCTCAGCGACGCTCTTTAGGTCGAAGAGCACCTCCTGCAGCGGCACATCCTCTGACAACTTCTCACAGAGGCATTCGGATGTCATGATCGCTCTTGGCACCTTGCCGATCAGGAGATCCTCGTAGAACTTCCGGTGCAGCGCAACGATCTCGTAGTTTGCCGCGCTGTACTCATGGATCAATGATCTCCAGAATTCCGGTTTTGCATGAAGTTCCTTAACCGTCTCCTGCATACAACCAACATTCTTTAAAAGATCGTTATATGATTCATTCGGGCTTGCTCTCCGTTCAAAATCGATCTTGAGCGTATCGAGGTGCGAGCGCATCTCTGTGATCCCGAGCGAGAAGGAGATCAGGTATGACCCGATGATCCCTGCAAGAAACTTCCGCTTGTCATCGTCTATCCCCTTGATCTCCGCATGGACGCTCGATGGGTTCTGGTCATCATCCGCGGTCATGCTTATCAGCGCGTCCCAGTAAAGACCCGTGCAGAGATTTCGTATTGCTTCCTCGAATTCTGATACGGTTGTTACCTCGGAGGGATCAAAAACATGATCCAGAACCTCTTTTTCGATGACAAGGTCTTTTGTCTGCGTAAGCATGTAATCGAAGATCGGTTTCGGGACGATCGCCTGATCCTCCCTGATCTCCCGGAGCGTTGCGATCAGGAATGTAGCGTCCTTGACACTGCCATAATACTGCAGAGCGACATCGGTGAGGTCGATGGCATCCCGTATCGCAGCACTGAGATTTCCCTTATGCTTTTCGAGGAGGGGTTCTATCTTCTTCAGATGTTCGTCATCGAGCGCGATGTGTTTTCTGAGCACCATTGTCTAATCCAGATGTGGCGTGTAATATAAAAAGCCTTTTGGATAACATGAAATCCATGATATGCGATACACCATGGCTGGTGGGATGACAAGTGGGCACGAAACCCACTAATCCCAACAGGAGTGTGTAACCATTCCGCAATCTTCACACTATCTGGCATCTGGTATCAACAGGATACCCGTAATGTGCGGTTTTTGTCACGCATTGGCATCTAAAAGACATTCTCTCGATTTTTAGTGCCAATCGAGTATATACAAGTGACATTACAGAGTGTAGAAACGAGAGAGGCGCGAGAAGGCGCGCAAGTGACCGGCTTTGCGCGGATGTCTCTTGATGAACCAAAAAACAAAAAGGAGACGTGCGAAAAATGAGAAGAATCCAACTCTTGCTCGACGGCTCAGAATCCTCTGAGGTCGCGGCAAAACACGCAATAAAGATGGCGTCGAAGTGCGATGCCAGGATTGTGCCTGTTGAGGTCATCGACACCCGCAGGTTCAGAACGTCAAAGGTCATCGAGACGGTGAGGACCGGGATGGACGCGTATCTCAAGGACCTTGCAGAGAAGGCGCAGGTATGCTGTGACGTAACGATCGATGCTGCAAAGACGATCACAGCAAATCCAATCAGGGATATCCTTGCAGAGACAACGTCAAGCGGATGCGATCTGATTGTTCTGGGAGCTTCCGGATACACGCGCGGCACCATCAACGATATCGGAGCAGCAGTTCTCAGGAAAGCGAAGAAGAACGTGCTTCTGGTGCGGGATCGACTGGAGAACGACCGGTTCTACCAGAAGATCCTCATGCCGACACTGGAGTCTGATAACGTGCCAAAGCATGCGGCAGAGATTGCGGGGCGGTTTGGCGCCAACATCGTGGGATGCAGTGCCATGAACACCACGAATACAGTACAGAGTGAGCGCATCGTGTATCTTCCTGAAGCTGCAACCGGGCGGCGCCACCTTGGTGAACGCGTCACGCTCTCGAAGACCGCGGTGGACATGCAGAGACACGCGCTCCTCAATCGTGCAGCGCGGGCGGTCGACGATCTGCTTGAACCTGCACGGAGCGCAGGGATCCACACGGAGTCAGTGGTACTCGATGGCAACCCGGCAGAGAAGATCCCATCGTTTGCAGCGGAAGGGGGTTTTGACCTGATGGTGCTCGGGTACCGGAACAGGGGCAGGTTCTCACGAATACTCACAGGAAACCTGTCAGAAGATATCGCAACGAGGGCACCATGCTCGGTATTTGCGGTAAAGGCGAGTTAAGTTATTTAAGTTAATCAGAGGTGATTAAAATGGTAAGAAGACTACAACTACTGGTAGACGGCGCGGCAGATTCGGATGCTACAGCCAGACACGCTGTGATCATGGCTGATCATCTGGATGCCGAGCTTGTGGCGACCGAGATCAGGAACACACGCTGGTTCGATTCCTATCGGAAGACCGAAACTGCGAGACATCTGTTCCAGGATAAGCTTGCAAGAATCAGTGACATGGCAGCGGATCACGGTGTCGAGATACGCGATGTGCGACAGAAGGCAGTCGGCGACCGACCAAAGGACATCTTGAGGCTGGCGCACGAAATCAACCCGAATATACTGGTATCGGGTGCGCGTGGCGGCATCATGGCTGGACAGGGGCTCAGCGATCGTGCAGCAGGACTCTTCAACCTTTCGAAGTACAACCTGCTCCTCGTCAAAGACCTGGATCACGACATGGGCGAGTACAAGAAGATCCTTGTCTCGGCAGACAGCCCGATCAACATCGCGGATTGTGCCACGAATATCGCTTCGGGATATGATGCGGAACTGACCGCGGTTCAGGTCGTGGACCTCGAGGAAGGGCTCGTCAGGGAACGGGTCGTTTACCTACCAGAGGCTGCCGCGTCATCAGGGGCGGGAAGGCAGCGCAGGAGGCTTGGTGAGACCGTGAAGACCCCGGATACGCTGCTTGCCAAGATGAAGGAGAACCGGATGACAAGGGGGCAGGCACTCGCGGATGCGGTTGCCGATGTTGCGCGTGACAAAGGGGTATCTGCAAGCTCGCAGGTACTGGTGGGCAAACCCGGTGATGAGATCGCAAGGCTCACCAGGCGAGAGCGCTTCGATCTTCTGGTCATGGGATCAAAGAACGAGAGCGTCCTCAAAAGGCTCATGCACAAGACAGCACCGGAAGCAATCGCCCGAAAGGTCCACAGTTCGGTCTTTGCAGTGAGAAAAGTAGTAGCATGATCGGGTTTTCAGGCAGGGAATCGTTCGATTCCCTGATCCGAACCCCTGCTACTACTGTTTTATTATTTTAAGGATTATATCTTCTTTCCTTCCGTGTCAACGATGTATACCTCAAGCAGGTCATCGAGCACTGCTCCATTGATCCCGATATTGTCTGCTGCCTCTGCAAGTTCCCAGTAAGTGGCGCCTTCGTTTTCGCAGAACCTGACTGTATAGACGTTTGAGAATGCAAGAGGCATCGCAAGCGTGTTCTGAATCCATTTCACAAGGATTCTGGACTGGGTGCCCTTACTTACCTCGGAAAACGAGACGTGCGAGTCGAACTCGTTGACGATCTCACGACCGTATTTCCTGAGAAACTTCTGTATCTTGCCGTCGTAATTCTCCTGGATCGCCTGGGCTACCTTGCAGATTGCCGAGAGCGATCTGTTAATCTCATCCTCACTCACGCCATTTGATTTAAGGATGTCTGTTATGGTTCTCACACGCGAATTATCCGGATTTACCATACCATCATCCATTATCGGTATTCCAGCCAGATCCTCGACAGCCAGCAGGTTTAAGTCTGCGATATCGTTTGCCAGTCTGCGCGCGTCCCTGTACGAATGTTTCGTAAGCTCTGCGAATATGCAGTAGACCAGTTCAGTCCATCTGGAGCTTTCATCTTCCCACCGATAATCCGCCGGGAGATGATGACGGTACTCTGCATAGATCTCCCTGATCCGCGCCTCCAGGGC
Source organism: Methanosarcinales archaeon (assembly GCA_030609345.1). Next base: position 4,248 of record JAUWCK010000086.1, read on the forward strand.
AGCAACCCTCTCGGGTCTTGTCTCTTTCTTTGATACTTTCTTCATTCGTGCCATCCTCAACGCCTCCTTATATGTGTGCGGATGTAAACCACTGCTTCTCTATACGCATCATTTGGGTTTATTAAATCTTTTGGGCTCGCCTCATTGGCGATGGTGTGCCTAAGTCCGGTATATATCCATCAGTGTCCCGGCGTGGGCATTTGACCCACTATGCTGATGTGATTGCCCACTTTTTCGGTCTCGGTGTGCATTCACTTGATTTAAGTGCCAACAGAATATATATCAATGTGCATTCGTAGGGGTGGAGAGAGAATGAATTGCTCAAACACCATGCCAAACGATACCAACCCCGGGTGATCCAACATGAACATAAAACATTTCATAGCAACGTACATCATCGTGTTCGCCTTCTGGATACTGCTCTCAGCGCACTTCGATCGATTCCACGTGGGCGCAGGCATCGTCTGCTCACTCATCGTGGCTTATGCGTCCCACGATCTTCTGTTCGCAGGCGCAGGAGACCACACCCTGACAAAGATCGTGCGTTTCATCGCTTATCTCCCGTGGCTCATCTACCAGATCGTGCTCGCAAACATCGATGTCGCAAAACGGGCGCTCTCGCCCAGTATGCCTATCGACCCACAGGTGGTCACGTTTAAGACGATGCTCAAGAGCGATGTGGCGCGCACCGCGCTTGCAAACTCGATAACACTCACACCGGGCACGGTCACAATCGACATCGTGGACGACGTCTTCTACGTCCACGCGATAGCAAAGGAGCCTGCTGACGACCTCCTGGAGGGCGCGATGGAGCGCAGGATTGCTCACGTATTTATGGAGGACTGATAGATGACAAGTGCATTACTCTTCGGAACGATAGGGATGGTGGATGTCTTCCTGGCGATGGCAATCCTGATAGTCATAGCAAGCTTTGTGTCGCTCTACCGCGGCATCGAGGGACCCGGAATCTTCAACCGGATCATCGCAGTGAACGTGATCGGGACGAAGACGATCGTGCTCCTGGTTCTTATCGGGTTCATCTACGAACGACCTGATTTCTTCGATATTGCGCTTGTTTATGCGATTCTTAACTTTATTATGACGATAGCAGCGACGAGATACTAAAAAAGAGGTGGAAAACGATGTCTGACACAACAACGATAACAAATGTGATTACGGTCATGCTCCTGCTCGTTGGAGCCTTCTTCATGCTCGCGGGAACGATCGGGTTCGTGCGGTTCCCTGATTTCTACTCACGGATGCATGCAACAGGCAAGTGCGACACGCTTGGGGAGGGGCTGATGCTCGTTGCGCTGATCGTCTACGG
>JAUWCK010000171.1 GCA_030609345.1 Methanosarcinales archaeon
GCCGCTACAATCAAGGGCGTATACATGGTTGGCAGCCCGAAGCAGATGTCGCCAGTGGTACTGCTTGCCGACGGCGACAGCATCATGCCGATCTTTGTCGGTCACGCAGAGGCGATGTCGATACACCTTGCGCTGCGAAAAGAACGGTCGCCGAGACCCCTGACCCATGATCTCATAGTCTCGCTGATAAGTGAACTCGGCGGCACGGTGGAGCGCATCCTGATCGATGATCTGGACGAAGGCACGTTCTATGCGCGGCTGGTCATCGATGCGCAGGACTCTCATAAGGAGATCGATGCCAGACCAAGTGACTGCATAGCGATCGCGGTGCGGACAAACTCGCCGATCCATGTGCGCAAGAGTCTCTTTGATCAGGTTGCGGTCGAGTCCAGCGAACTCGAGGGCGTGAGCAGCCTCGATGAGTACATCCAGTGATCCATGATGCTGCCGGACATTGATATTACGCGATTTGTACGGCAGGAAGTGCAGGGTTGCGCTCGATGTGCACATGGCGGCAGGATAGCAGAGTATGCGGATGCCGACCAGCCGATGATCGATTTCAGCGCAAATTTAAACCCGATGGGCATGCCCGACGTTCCAACCACGATCCAGGAAATCGGGGGGATTTTTCATTATCCTGACAACAACTATCCCAAATTGAGAGCCGTATCCGCTGAGTTTGTTGAGGCGTGTTCAGGGACAAACGGCACTGCCCGGATCACGGCAGAGAACATCGTGCCTGCAAACGGATCCTCAGAACTCATCAGGCTCTTTGCAGAGACTGTAATCGAGCGCGGCGATTCCGTGATCATCCCTGCGCCTACATTCGATGAATACGCGTTTCAGTGCCGGCTCTTCGGAGCAGACGTGCAGTACCATGATTATTCAAAGATTCTCGAACTTTCATCCGGTCAGATCTCGGATGCGAGCGCGGTATTCCTGTGCAATCCAAACAACCCGACCGGAGATCTGATCGCAGGAGACGATGTGAGGCGGCTTTCAGACCGCTGCTCTGATGCCGAAACGTTTCTCTTTGTGGACGAGGCGTTCATAGAACTATCAGATCCTGCCCAATCGGTTGCACATTCCGTCTTTGACTCTGATTTCGTAGTCGTGCTCAGATCGCTTACGAAGGTGTTTGCGGTGCCCGGGCTCAGACTTGGCTTCGGGATCGCATCCGCAGGGGTTGCCGAACTGCTCAACCGTGCACGGCTCGTCTGGAATGTCGGTGCGCCCGCCGAGACGATCGGGAGGGAGCTGATGGGCTCATGCATGAAAGGAGACTATCTCAAGCGGTCGATTGCCTTGATACGAAAGGAGCGGCGGTATCTTATGGAAGCGTTCACGAGTCGCGGGTTCTCCCCCCGCGAAAGCGCGGTCAACTTCATTCTTGTCGATATCAGCAGTACAGGCATGGATTCGCAGGAGATGGTAAGGAGAATGGCAGGCAACGGGATCCTGGTCAGGGACTGTGCAACGTTTCAGGGTCTGGACCGGCGGCATGTCAGGGTGGCTGTTCGGACGAGGGAAGAGAACCGGATGCTGATGCGGGCTATCGATGCGGTGACCGGATAGGCGGACATGGTTAAAACAGCCGTTTAAAATCGCGATTTGCATAACGTAAGCAGATTCAAACCTACTTCACACACCCATTCCTCTGCCAAAAACTCCGCCCCTTCAATCCTTCCTCTTCACAGTGGCAAAGTATATGATAGCGCACCATGGAATCCCGACGATGAGCAGTATCGTCCACATACGCTTTGGATTCGGCATCTCGGTGTGAAATTCGAGTTCATGGCGTTTCAAGCAGTCCATCAGCATAACAGCCCAGAACCCAAATAACAGCACAAGTACTGCTATGGTGCTGTATAGCTGGATCGGAATTCCGCTCATAAACTCACGCCCAGTTCCTTGATCCACTTGTTCAGCTGGGCGCATCTGACAGGATCGCATTCATCGATGCATCCGACGCACGGATCAAACTTCCCCCCTGCTACCAGCAGTTCGTATTTCCTGACTCCGCCTGTGAACCTGATCAGGTATGTCCGGACGCCATCTGTCGTCACCAGTTCGCGTCCAACAAATTTTGCGTCCAGCAGTGTGCGGACGATGCGCGCACATCTTCTGCCGTCGACCCCGAGTTCCAGCCGTAGCTGGTTCTGCAATATCCCGTCTTTGCTGCGACGTATCAATCCGAGTGTGCGCTCTTCGATATCTTCCATCAAACGCCATCTCCGTTTTTATTCGACCGGGATGATCAGAATGATATTATTGCCACGAAGGACGACCGATCCGAGAGAACGGAGCCGCTCTCCGTCGGCAATCTCCACGGTATCCAGCAGATGCAGATTCAGATAGTCATCCACGCTCTCGAGTTCGCCCTCGAGAAGGTGCACATCGCCTTTCATCTCAACCTGTACTCTGGACCCGATCATGCTCTGAACTTTCTTTGTTGGAAACAAGATAACTCCTCTTTAATTAAATTCCGCTAATTTCGTACGATTCGAGTATCACTTCCTCGCCCGGATACCCGGTATGGTATGTCTTTCCGGTATCGAGATCGTTGACCGTGATCTCGGCTGGCGCAAATATATCCATCCCGATCCTGGAAAAGTCATACCCTGCACTCTCAAACGTCTTGTAAAACGGCTTGCCATAGTCCTGCGAGGTCCTGGCAGGCACCTGTTTGAAGATCTCCTCCTCAAATCCACTGGTGGCAAGCACCACCGATCCGTAGTAGATGATGCTGTCGTTTGTCGCTCCTATCGCACGCATCTCGTCAAGCATCACCGGCGCGACCGGCGCGGTTCCTGCCGCACGCTCTATCTTTCGCGTATCGAATCCGAGATCATCCAGCCTGCGGATCGCAGTCTCGATCACGCGCCCTGAGACCTGCACCGACCCAACGATACATGCGGTCGGCGCAACCAGTGCAAAGACATCCGCGGTAGCGACCCCGCATCCATCAGCGATGAACTGCATAACCTCATCGTCTGGCAGTTTGTTCGATTCGAGCGCGATGACCGCGCAGTCGGCATCGTCATGATACGCGATCCTCTCAAAGAGTGCTGCCGGCTTCTGCGAAAGCGCACGCGCAGGTCCCGAACCCATCGCAACATACTTCCCGACACAGATCTGCCAGCCCGCGGTCTGTGCGCCGAGAGATGCGATGCAGGGATGATCAGTAACGACATCAACAAACGCAAGCGGCACGTTACCGACGCTTCGCATGCAGAGTGTTGCCGTTCCAAGCCCGCCCATGCACGCATCGGTAAATGCAAGCCCGGCTTCATAGCTGCCTCTTGCCTCGACACCACAATCGATGACTGTAGCGCCATTGTCAAGCGTGTGAGCTTTGATCTTAAACTCCTCGCTTAAGTCGATCATCTCCTCCACGATGTCCAGTGCAGTCTCGTTCACAGATAGCATATCGGTCACTCCGCGATATTATACGGTACAATCATATAATCATATCGCTTGGATAGCCCCGGGCGGATTTGAACCGCCGTCGCAGGTTCCAAGGACCTGCAGGCTTGACCGCTACCCTACGGGGCTTGTGTGGCTGTAACTTATAGATTGTACG
>JAUWCK010000007.1 GCA_030609345.1 Methanosarcinales archaeon
GTCAAAGGTCAACCATACAGCGAATACATCTTTGATGAGACCTGGGTCACTGTAACACCCGAAACAGCACAACTCGAACCCGATGCCAAGGAGGAGTTTACAATCGAGGTAAGCATCCCTGATGATGCAAATCGCGGGCATTACGGGGTGCAGATCGCATTCACAGACGATGTGATGCCAGTACCGTATCCGACACCGTATCCGAATTACATCAATGTGTTCAACTTTCAGGTCAGTGTATGGAAGCCGCCTGTGATACAGATTCAGAATTCTTATATCCATGATCGCGTTGAATCTGGCAAGGGATACGATTACCAGATCAATCTGAAGAACGTCGGCGAGGAAGACATCGGGATTGATCCGAAGATCGGAGGCGGAAGAATGTACCGGCATGACATGATGCTGCCAGCATTCGAGGATGATGCGATCACCATCACCGCACCATCCGTTGTGCCGGCAGGTGGAACCGCCACTGTCAGTCTGCATCTTGCGGTGCCCGAAGGTGCAAAGGGCAGGTACAACGGCGAGATTGATCTGGGTATCGATGATCCTTCCATTGATGAGTGGATGGGCGGCGTCCAGCTGAGTTTCGAGGTATGGACACAGCCGAGGGAGCCTTTTGTCAAGACATTCACAACAGAAACCGATTTACCCATAACCATCGAAATCCGGTCGGATCAGGGCTGGTATGGTGAATGTGGAAGCGGAAATGCAGACGAAGAAGAGCCATACTTTGATGTGACCCTCGAAGGACCCGCCAGGGATGACGTGACGCCGAATCTTACAAAGGTCGCCTATCATGGCTCGGTCGATCTCGGCGGCAGCGGATGCACTCCACCATGGGAGGTAGACAGCAGTGGGACGTATCATGAAAGCCATACCAGTTACATCGAGCGATACACGGTAGATGGTGCTGTTGGAGACTGGACACTTGGTATGCTCCCGCACTATGCCGAGCGGTTCGAGTACACGATAACGATCGGAGATACGGATTAAGGCGCACGTCATCGCGCCTTATTTTTATTTTTTTATTTTTAGTGATAATATGAAAAACGCAACGATACTGGCTGTAATAGCAATCTCAACTGCACTGATCATCGGCGCAGGCTGCATCACAGACACCGAAAAGAAGATCCAATCATATAGGATTGTATGGGCGGGCACGCCGCCTGCTGGTCATGAGATGATCGAGACCGAACTCTCGCACCAGATTGCCCCGCATCCTGGCATGGTGTATGACAATGTGACCGTCTCGATCATGGAGAAGGAGGGTGCGATGCACCTCCGTGTATCTACCACATCGTCTGCGTGCAGATACCCTGATCTGTATGATTTCACATACCAGAACCGTGAACTCGTCCGGACTGGCTATCTTCTCGAAGCGATTCCCGAATCCGTAAGACAGGATGCCATTGCAATCGCAATGCAAAACCAGGAGATTGTTGGTGCTTTATCAGGTGATGCAGGTGTGCCGACTGTGAAGCGGATTCTTCCTGAAACATCAGCGAAGTTCTATGCGCCAAAGACGCTGCTCAGTGTGACATGGATCGATGCAATGGTGTCAGCGCTGGTTGATATGGATGCTCGCAGGGTTGTCAAGACGTGGAGCGGTGAATAAAATGAATGTTTCTACATTTACAGATTTCATAAAAGCCAGATGGCAGATGATTGCGGTATTGATAGCCGTAATCTGCATAATAATTCTCGTGCTGCTATTTGTGGCTGGACTTCTCCTCCTGCCCGCCAAAATGACGTCATCGAGCGGAGTGATAACCTATTATGCCAATAATTCGACCGGATGAGATGATCTGGAGGATAATCGGACACATGGAGGATTTATGAGAGCAACGAAGCTGATAGTGACTGTTATAGGGATTCTGGTCGTCTCTGGTTTTGCTGTGAGCAATGTTTATGGAGAAACTGCGATCACAGTAGACGATAGCGGTGGAGCAGATTACACATCGATACAGGATGCTGTATACAATGCAAACGATGGCGATACGATCCTTGTTTACACCGGAACGTATACGGAAAACGTGAATGTGACGAAACAGTTGACCATAAAGTCTGAATCCGGAAGTCCGGATGATACCATCGTCCGGGCTGCCGATCCAAACGATCACGTCTTCTATGTGACAGCAGATAACGTGACCATCAGCGGTTTTAGAGTAACAGGTGCAAATAATTATGGAATACGTCTCGATGGGGTCGAGGAATGCGCTGTTATTAATAATATCGTATCGAACAACAGATACGGCATCGGTATGGAGAATTCCGACCACAATGATCTGTTCAATAACACCGCAAACGCAAACGAATGGGGGGGCATCATTTTACGGCATTCCAGATACAATACTTTAAACAATAATAATGTTTTTAAAAATAAAGTTGGTATCAATGTGCTGCATAGTTCCCAATACAACAAAGTCAGCAATAATATTGCTTCGAATAATTCAGTCGGTATTGAACAGGCTCTTTCCGATAACAACAATCTGACAGGTAATGTTATATCGAAGAATCGGTATGGCATCTTCCTGTACAAGTGCAACAGCAACGAGATAACCGGCAACACCATGGACTCGAACAGTGACTGCGGCATCTATCTCAGGTATTCTGATAACAACGATCTGAGTAATAACACAGTACGTTCGAGTCATCTCGGCATCCATCTGGTTGATTACAGCAGAAACAATACACTAAAGGATAATTTCCTATCAAACAACAGCAAAGACATCAAGATAGCGGATGATTCTGACAGCAATATCCACAACAACGAGATCAGTGATAGAGATATCTTGCAGACGCCATCATACGATCATTTTTTTGGTTCAAATCCTAAGAATCGTGAGGTCATTTGTAGATATGGAAATCTCCCTCCACTTGAGACCGAAGAACAGAAACAAAACTGGTCAGATAGTCTTAAAGAACTTGAAAAGAGTGCGAGACATGGAAGAAAGGGAAGAACCGGGTTATTTCCCAACTATCTGTATCCAAATGGCAAGGTACTATCCTGCGGCGAGAATTCACTTGGTTACTTTGTGGTAGTGTTCTACAAAAATTTAACGATCGAAAAGCAGCTGATTTATGAAATATATACGATAATAGATGAAAATGCAAGGGATATGGGCATTCAGGAGGTCCCGGTAGAATTTGAATCCGCAGTTTTCCGTTATGATGGGGGTTATGTTGATGTTCTGGCAAATTTGAAAGAGAAACAAAAGATTCCTCTTGAAGAGTATATGAATCGTGAGAGTGCCTCATACAGACCTGATGTCATTGCTACCTACGGAAAACTTCCGGAAATTGAGACAGAAGAGCAATGCTGGAGATGGTTTCATAAGGATACACTTGCGATCATACATGGTTCAAGAGACCGGATGGATCCATACTTTACGGACGGCATACTGGTATCCTGTGGTTCTTATATCGATGGCTATATTGAGGTAACAGTTTACGAGAACTTAACGATTGAAACACAGCCGATAATGGAGGAAATCTATGAGATAATTGATTACGAAGCGAAGAAGATAGGTATCCACGAGGTTCCGGTTGTATTCTTCAAAGGAGAGTTTGTCCGACCAGATATAGGTCTTCTGGTCGAAGATTCGAATGATGATACGGCTCTGCCCGATGAAACATCGGATGAGGCAGTCCCGGGCTTCGGATTGCTGGGTGGAGTGATCGCCTTTCTCTGCGGATGGCTATTCAGAAGAAAGTAGACATAAAAAGATGTTTTGTGGGTTCAGAACTCTACAAAAAACATGATCATGTTGCGCTTTATTGTTATACGTTGGTCATGCCTTCGGGGAGTGATGGAACGTAAAACACAGAATAAAGGAGGTAAAACGACATGAAAGGAATAACGAAACCGAAAGGATTCGGAATGGCAGCCGCACTGCTGATAGCAGCGCTGCTCACAGGAGTGGTGGTTGCATTAGCAGTCAGTGGAGACGATCTGCAGGATATATATCTGCAGGAATTGTATCGCAGATACAACGTGACCGAAAACGACGTATTGTTCGCAAAGAATGAGCTACCCCACTACCTGAATGGGACGATCCTGGACGGCGATACCAGAGTTATAGTAACCGCGACAGGCGAACCGCCAGAGGGTCTGAAAGAAGGTGGGGATTACGACGTAGTGATACGCACGAAGGAGATGCACGCCATCATGGAAGACGCGAAGAAACGGTATATAGAGAAGTATGGTGTAGACCCGGCAAATCCTAAATTGGATGAGGTAGGCGGCATCCTTCTTCCCAACGAGGAAGTAGAGAGACTCGTTAAAATCGGGAAGATTATTCCGTTGGAATAGAATAAAGAGGATTTAGAACTATGAATAAAAAATATTTAATCATCATAGTAGTGCTGGCAATTGTAGCAGTATACGTTGGGGACTGTTATTCCCTTATTGTGTCAAACCCTCTGTTGGAGGGGTTAGTTTAGCGATGAGTGATGAGAATTTATCCGAAGTCGAAGTAATTCTGAGAGAGAACCTGCCCACTCCATTTACTGTAAGAGTGTCGTCGAGCTCACCCAGGTATTACACAGTCATCCCTTCGTCTGAGTTCAACAATTCAAAAGAAACTTTGCAGGATAACGAAAGCATAGAGATCACAGCACTGAAGCAGGAAAATGGGAATATATATGCTTCTTTCGAATTATGTTTCGACAAACGCGATTCGGATTATAATATAACAGAACTCCAGGAACATCTCAACAAATACTCGCTGGAGGCGAAAGAAGTTAACTGGATATATGTACAATTTGAGGATAACGTGCGTTATAGCGAGATCGAAGAGACATTGCATCTTTTAGAAAACGAGAGCAATGTGATTAGAGTATTCCCCGATGTTCTTAAGAGATAGGTGAAAATATTGAAAGCTGATGACCGCGTTCACGACGACCGATTGCTTGACGAGCCACAGGAGCGTCAGAAACGATGATACACCATCCATGAAAGCATCACCGCATCGTGTGTAATAACTCGAGAATACCACGATCAATACTGTATGCTGTATATCGACCATCCGTATCTGCTCTGACGATCCCCTGCTCCTTCAGGTGCCTGATATGCCAGCTGATCGTTGGCGCAGAAACTCCGATTCTTCCGGCAAGGGTTTCATGGGTTATCTGCCCATGATTGAGGATTTCTGATATGATTCTTCTATGTTTATCGTTTTTCAGCGCGGCGAGTGTTATTTTCTCTTTCTCCCCGTAGGTGCTCTCATTCAAGAAATAATGTATCTTTCCGCGTGATTTGTAGGCTACTATCATATTTTGTTCCTCTAACATCCCAATATGGTATTCGACAACTCCTTTATTCAATTCTGTTTCTTTTATTATTTCATTAGGATAAGTACCTGGGTTTGAACTGATAAAACCATATATCTGACCCCTGTTCGTGTTATCCAAGACGTTGGACCGATGTATTCTCCTGTATCCGCCCAAGACGTAGAGAAATCTTGCTGAAAACAGGATCTCTGTAGCAGGGGCTATCTTCATAGAGATTAGCCAGAGAAGAAACATCCAGTATGGAATCGGTATAACCTCGATTTCGCGCACCTCTTCACCATTCACCGAAACACCAAATTCTTCGTTCAAGCAGGGGCGCACAGTGTACTCGGTAGCTGCCACTGAAGTTGAAATCAAAAGTAAGAATAAGAGGCATACGAGGAGAGTCCTCGCTGCCTTAGTGCTGATACACGTTTGATGCGCAGTCCTCAACTTCGATGACATGTACTTCATCTGAACTTCCATTATCCCAATTCAACATAACCTTTGTTTAGAATCGTATCAAGATGTGTTCTTCCATCGATTGCGCCACAGACTTCGCACAGTTAGAGACTTTGCATAGAAACTATATATTGGTGTGACGCCATAGTGGCGTTTTGTAGGGTTCAACCATACCCAAAAGAAAAACAGAAACCACAGGAGACCAGATAACATGAAAGAAATACTGAAACTAACATTTGCCGCGATGCTGATTCTAACAGCCATCCCGGCAATATCTGCCGAAACCGCCGCATTCAACGGCACACTCTTTGTCGGCGTGCCAGTCGAACTGGACGCAGACGGACTCACCGCGATCTGCAGGGACATCAGCAGAGATGGTAATGCGGCATGGATCGAACTCGAAAAAGACAACGAGGTGCAGTACAGCCACATCCTGGAACAGGCTGATTTAATCGTGTACGAAAACGATTCTGATTCACTGGCATACCGAATCGATGCGATATTCCATGGCACCCAGACCAACATGGCAAAGATTTCAGTGATCGACCCATCCGGAATCGACATGAGTGTTGTCAGAACCAGACCAGACAGCATCCTGCTCAGCATGGGCGAGCGATGCAATCTCAACGATGGCACAGTGGTTGTGCACAGGATAATGGGCGTAAATGGCGATAAGGTATGGATCGAACTCGGGGATGGCGAGGCGTGGGATAGCCACATCCTGTTGTGGGATAGCCACATCCTGAAGGAAGGCGATCCAATCGTGTACAAGAACGACTCCGATGAATGGGTGGCGTACAGAATCGATGCAATATTCCGCGGCATCAAGCATGACCTGATCGAACTCTCGCCCGTTGATCCGCCCATCAACCAGTCCATCATCGACTTCAACAATGTACATGGACTCCGGGACAATTTCATACTCGATCTTGATGAGCAGAAGGACATCGGCGGCGGCATAACTCTTCGGTGCACAGGCATCGATCTGCCAGATGGTACGGCATGGATCGAACTCTCGAAGAACGGAACGGTGCAGTACAGCCATATCCTGCAGGAAGGCGAATATTTCACTTATGAGGATGCTGAAATTGGAATACCGCGCTGCTGCGGGGTGCATCGAGTGTTTACCGGCGTTACGGGAAATCTCGTGGAGTTCTCTCCGATCAGCCCGGTACGCTCCGATTTTGATGTATCATCCGTTCCGGATCGATCCGAGTATGTAATGGTCGGGCTGGGCGAGCTTGTAGAACTGGCAGGAGGCGCGAAACTGCTCTGCAAACAGATCGATCAGGACGGCGAAAAGGTCTGGATTGAGATTGAACGAAACGAGTATGAGAAATCCGGGAAAGTCATAAACCGGACACATCCCTTTGCGTACAGGGTGGGCGACATCGAGTACGTGTATGATCTCGAGGCGGTCTTTCTCGGAAAAGAGAAGAGCGCGATAGAGATCTCGTTTGCGGGTTCATCGCCTGTTGTGGGCGGGGACTCTGATGTCCAGACTCACACACCTGCTCCCACAGTTCCTGCATTCACAGCGTCTGTTGCGTTTGCAGCGATTGTGGTGCTGGGGCTGCTGGCGGTCGTGTATGCGAGGCGGCGGCGACACAGTTAAAATACGAATATGACTGCGAATCGGTTTGTAGTTTAGATAAATCTTAATACACGCCCAATCACACGCTTAACAGGAACTATGCAGACACACAATTCTACAAATAACAAAAAGGAGGACACAGACATGAACAACAGAACAAGATGGATAACCATATTCCTGCTCGCAGGACTCGTGATCTCGGCTGGACTCGCTTCGGCAGGGTTCTGGGACTCGGATGCGCCCGAAGTGCAGCAGAAGAAGGTGATCACAGTGTCCGGACACGGCACCGTTGACATATATCCTGATGAGGCTGTGCTATGAAAACAAAATTAATTATTTTTGTTATAATTATATGTATTAGTGTATCAGGGTGTATGGGTATGATAGGCAGAACATCATTTGCATACGATGTAACTGTTTCACCAGTTAATGGAACTGCAATCATCTATGTTCCGATTGCAGTCGATGAGGATGGAAGCGTATCAGAGGTTATGGACAATCTTACAATCTATTCGTACCCGGATAACGTACCCAGTTCAAATGCGAGTTGCGAAATCATCGACACCATACATGGAAAAGCGCTGGAGATAATAACAGATGAACCGATCATGCTAAAGAACCGTATTAGCCAGAGAGGACTTGCTGATCCGAACATCACGCTGTGGAACAAGACATTTGAAAACGGCAACACAACAGGCAGTATATGGGTGTATGTGGACAGTTCGAGCACTGCAGAAGATGTAAGCATTACATTCGATGTTTGGTCTGTACAGACTGTTTTGTTACACAGTCATGGCGTCTCGATTACGACCGAACCGTATCTCAATGATGTTACTGTTCTAAAAAACGGATGGAATACATATCCGGTTTACCAAAGAAGGTGGGGGTAAAAGAGAAGCATGTGTGTTCGGTTGAGCAATCCAATCCATCATCCGGATCAATATGTGGCAGATTACACATCTCTGATTGCGGTTACATGGGCAGATGAATACAGAGGCGTAGAAGATGATGCAGGTCAATAGGAAGTATGTTTTATGGATTCTGGTGTTCGTAGCAGCATCACTGATCACAGTACTGTTTCTTGGTCCGACTGGGATTAGTGTTGGGATTGGCGTGTCAGAACTTCTTTTTGTCATCGCAAGTCTACTCTTCTACGCCGTACCGATCGCAATAGTAGTTTATGTGATTAGTTTAGTCAAACGATACGTCGATTGCAAGGTGATGGAATCGAAGAGGGCTGCAGATATGGATACGAAGATGGAACTGCTGGAGCAGCAAATCGAGCGGGTAGAGGGTAAGGTGGATAAGATTGCTGAAAATCGTGAATAGCAGTTAAGTAAAGACTGGTTTGAGAGTGGATGAGGTGATATGAGTGAAAAAGAGAACAACACACGGACTTGGAGCACTGGCAATTCTCGGTATTCTGATTCTATCGAACACGGCATTTGCATGCGTAAATCCAACGGATTCGTTTGCAACAGAGGTTCTGTTGAACAAACCCGGAGTTTCATACAATCTGTCTGGAATGATTGAATCAGATAACGTCATCGTCAAAACAAAGGAAGTTCCTGTCGAAAGCGAAAAAATCGATGGAGTGCCAACACCACAGGCGATTATAATCCCAGAGAATAACAGCACAGTGATAACAGGAACAGTAAGTGTGGGAGAGCCAGTGGAAACACGAACAGAACTCAATGCAATCATCTATCGCTCACATTACAATCCGAATGTTGCGGTGATCCTTTCGGATAAAGTTCACAACTATAATGAGGGGGAATGGGACGATGCCAGGCACATTTCGGTAAAAATCCAGATCCCAACAAAAGACGTGCACAGAAGCATGCCGTATGTCAGGATCGGACTGACAGAAGACGTGTATACTGCTGCGCTCGATATCGAAGCTTGTGCCGATCTTGGCTGGGATTTCGAGGTATCAGGAAGCGGGAGCTGGACTACAGATGATGGTGAACGCCGCACCATGAGATCATATTTGCTCAGAAAAGGCGATATCCGGATCAATGTCATGCCTGTTGATAGGACCTCACTGGAAGAAACAGTGGTCAGTGTCACTGTAAACAATGCAACATCCCTGAGTGAAGGCGCAAAAGACGAGATCACAGATGTTCTGGTTGCAATCGGATTCTTTGAATTGACAGACATAATCGATGATACGGCAATCGTATCAAATATCAGGGAATGGGATGACCTTGAATCTGCGATCGGTATTGCTGCGGATGATTTCGATTTCGGTGCTGCCATGAAGACAGAACTTGGGTATCTCAGAAGCGTTGGTGTGATTGTAGGGTTAAATGATGCGGATGTTGACGAAATCGCATCTGTCTGTGTACGCGGGACTGCTGGCTTCGATTCAAGGATCGTGTACGAGGATGGGGCGTGGCTTACGTATCGTGAGACAGAGAATCCGGTACAATTGGTGAAACTTGCCGATTGCGGCGGGTTCCCGGTAACAGAACTTCCTGGTGATAATGCGTCATCTGTTCCCACGGAATCGACGACACACGCACCCACCCCCACAGTTCCTGCGTTCACAGCGTATGCTGCGATTGTGGTACTGGGACTGCTGGCAGTTGCATGCACAAGGAGGCGAAGATAAATGAGACGCACATTCACACTGCTCACACTGCTACTGATCTTTGCATCAGCAAATACCGCGGCAGCCATGCTGGTCGAGGAGGCACGCGAAATACCATATCAGATAAATGAATCCGATCGAATCGCAATCGGAACGGTGACAGATATCCAGTCATTCTACAACCACACGGTCGTGACAATCGAGGTGTATGAATGGTTGGATAGCCCGCTGCCTGCGAAAGCAATAACCGTGAGAACAGAAGGGGGCACGAATGTCTGGGTCGAGGATGAGGCGTCCTTTGCTCTGAACGAGACCGCGATATTGATGCTCGAAGATGTGGACGCAAGCGAGAACAGATTCAGGATGGTGTGCGGGGAAGCCGGAAAGCACCCCCTATCAGATAGAGATGCAATTCTAAAAGCACTGTCAGACCGCCCGCAGAGAAGCGGCGATTCCGAAGACGAAACAAGACACGACTACCCGGCGAACCCTGTCGAGTTCACCCCACCAGCGTCTGACCGCGGGCTTGATATGGATGGAGACGGCTTGTTTGACTATTTGATCGTGGAGTTGAACGCACGCACCAGCGAACCCGGAAGATATTACCTCCACGGTCAATTATACGTGCCACTGGGCACGCACGAGGAGAACGGTATGATCGAAACCGGTTTCCGGATAATAGAGATGGCACCCGCAGCCGTTTACCTGAATGAAAGCGTTCAGACGGTTGCAATCAATTTCGAGGGCGGCAGCATTCACAACAATGAAATGAACGGACCGTACGACGTTGCAATCTCGGTTAACAACGAGACGTGGGGTTTTGGTCATGCATTCGATCACACGACAGGGGCGTATGATTACACGCAGTTTGAGCAGCCTGATCTGCTGCTCTCAGGTCCGGTGCGCTCGAATGCAGATGCCATCGGACTGGCACGAGAGAAGGCAGAAGAACTTGGAATCGCGGTCGGGGAGGTGAACCACACCGAGATCCTGATAGAACGATCCCATGAGATGTGGGCGCTCGATTTCAAGGGCGAGGAATTCGATGAGCGGTTCGTGATTCATGATGAGGATGATATCGAGCACCGGACCCTGAACGGGACGATGAAGGGCATTCCAATGAAAGGAGTTCCGTTCATCGGTGCGGCTGGCACGGCTATGATGCTGATCGGTGCTATCTTGCTGATGCGGCGAGGGTACTGAAACGATGATGATGGCAGGGAAATTACGTGGATTCACTCAAACGATGACTGCGAACGAATCCGCACCTTAAGCAATATTCATATACCTTCACCTGATAATTCACAACCATGCGCCAGATAACCAAAGTCGTGCTGCTCTGTGGCATAATTCTCATATCGCTTACTGCCTGCGGATGCCTGGAAGATTTCGAAGAAAGCAGGCTCAGGGTAACTGACATCGACATCTCGCCAGAACGGGTCACCAGCACCGAGGTTGTGCTGAATGTAACCACTTACATCGAGAATTATGGGGACGGGGGCAGCGGAGATGTAAAACTCCTGTTAAAGGCGTTTGACTACGCATCAGGGCTCCTTGTAGCCCGGACCACAACCTCTGCAGGAAGCATCGATAAGGATAAAACGTTGCCGGTATCGCAACTGATCAATGTCGAAAGAGAGGGTGGATATCGAATAGACGTTGTTTTATTTGAAGACGAGAAGAGATTGAGGCTGCGAACGGTGCAGATCTATGATATTGGAAATTTAGATCCAAATATCTACGATATCGGTCTTAAGATTCAGGAGATGGACTTTCTGGTGAAGAACGTGACCGGTTCAAGGGTTACGATCGGTGTGGATCTCTACCTCACGAACGAAGGCGACTCCACAAGCGAGGATCTCTCGATGCTCATCAAAGCCCGTGAGGTCGATGCCGGGCTGCTTGCTGACAAGGTCTGGATATCCACAGGCAACATCAAAAGAGAGACTACGATCATCCGGAGTTGCGACATCGTCGTGCCTGACGATTACAATTATATCGTTGAGGTGCTGATCTGGAAGAACGACACCATCGTTGAGCGTGGAGCGGGTGTGGTGCAGCTCAACCCGAAGCGCACAATCCCGAAGGATGAAGAGATCGTGTCGAGCGATATCCGGGTCAGAGACTTCATGCAAGAGGCAGCAGAAGCAGAGATGGAGTACGGACGTGCCGAGGGTGCGCCAAAGGCGAAGATGCCCGGGTTCACATCCGCGATGACCGGGATTGCGGTCATGATTGCGATTTTTATGCTCATCCGTATCAGGAGGAACGATAACAATGACTGAAAACGATCTCGAAGGTAAATTCAGAACAGGACTCTTCGTAATTGCGATGTTTCTTACGCTGATCGCCACGCTCCACTTCTATTTTTCGGTGCAGGATGTGATTGGCACATGGTTTGAGTATCAGTACAAACCGATCTTCAGAGCGATCTTCTCGTTCGTTGTAATCGTGGTCTGCATCTACCTGACACGGTTCTACATCATCTCTCGCAGGTGAATGTTATGGGCGATATCCGTCTCACCTGCAGCCGAATTATGGAACTGGTGGGGACGGCATTCGTCTGCGGAGTGATATTTTTTGTCATCCAGATGGTGACTTTTGACAGCTATGGTATCGACAGATGCTTGGGCGAACTTATGTGGGTTTCTTTGATCGTTCTGCCCATCGCCCTCTCTGCGGCGATCTCTTACTTCTGCCACAGGAACAAGGCATACACTGCCGCAACCGGGGCGGCGACACTGCTCTTCGCGGTGATTGTTTTGAGGATGGTTGCAATTGGACATGCATTCTGACGACCCTTCGCATCCGGATGACGCGGGTGGCGAGAAGGTACTGATCCTTCCGCTCACGACGGCAAAGTACAATCCGGATGCAATTTTGGATCTGCAAGGTTGCGCCTGTCATAGCGTTCTCAGATAGTGTTACTCATTGATGTTCATGGGATTAGGTGCCCGCACCTGTTCCATTTTTCGGAACGAGTTGTTCCACATTCCGGAACACCGATTCCAGATTGCATACTTGTGCTGTTCCATCCAAACTCGTCATTGAGCGCCGATGCGGGGGCGCGATGACATAAATATCCTACCATGGATTGTTAGAACATAAACCGTGTTTAAGGTGTGAATTGATCCGTAGTTATATTTTAATCGGTAAACGACCCTTTAAACCACCCTATTGAGGAATTTCATCGTCAGGAGAACGATCATCGAGAACCCAATAAATATAAAAATAAATATAGCATATATTGCAATTATATCATTTGATAGAATTAAAAAGGTGGTAATTATAGTCGCCACGGCATAAGCCACTATATTATAACAGAATGATTCAAAACCATACTTTCCCAGTGATCTTTTAATCATTCTGGACATGATATATATTACAGATGGAATTCCAGCTATGAACGAAGAGAGGATGATTGCTATAAGAATATCTGTCCACTCAGGATTGTCATCAAAAATCTCTTCTGACGCGCCGAAAAGAAATATGAAAGCCCATGATGGCGATAAAAATATCGAAATCCTCTGAGATATCTTATCAAGCAGGGTCGGTACATGGATATCCTCTCGATGAACCACCAGATCCTCATCCAACATATCAAGACGACCATGATAGTATGCATTCATCACAAAAGGATCAGATTCGAACATATCTCCAATTTCCGGACTTATCTCCTCCAATTCCTGTTTATTCAGTTGAATACCATAGCGAAACCCTGCTCTTGCCCAGAGTTTTGCATCTCTGACAGCACGTTCATCGATCATCCCTTCTGTGATCAGAAACACATTGACATCCGCATAACTTGATCCGGCATCCGAAATAGCGGTTATTTCGAGAGGATAATAGAGATAATCCGATTCAAATCTATATACCAGCGGTTTCACAGTTTCCTCGTCTTCGCCGGTCCTGATAACATCAAAGACAAAATAGGTTATGTTCCGATCGATACAATCAGATACACCATTTCTGAACCTAGAAGAAAGTTCGGTGTATTTAAATCCCTCTCTTTCAGTGAAATCCTTTATCCAGTCGATGAAGCAATCCACATCGCTTACCTTCACGATGGTGATATCATGAGCGCCGATCCTTTTATGAAATGTTATCTCAATGCCAGGTGATCTGGTATCCCTTCCAAGACCCAGACTCTTCTTTTTACCTGCTATATCCTTAGATTTTCTGTTGATTATCTCAGTAATATTCGTGAATGAGTCAAAACTCCCCTCCTCGACGCTTACAGGATTCGAAGGAAGGGTTATGACCTCTAGGATGGTGGCAGGCTCAGAACTCTTTACATCGGTCGAAAGGATGATCACTTCTTCATCCCCGTTCCATGCAACGATCGCATTCTGCCCGGATTCATCGATGCGAACGTGTTCAGGGAATGAAATCATGCCCCTATCTGCAGAACACAGAGAAGTTAGCAACAACAGGATAACCAGAAGTTTGATCGCTATTTTCATGATTGAATTACAGGATTCGACACCCATAAAACTTTTCATGACTTCAATTCAAACCGCAGTTATGAAAAGGCATTTTAAGAACGGCACCAACCACATATCATGGATACTGACGATGATAAGGTGCTGATCCTCCCGCTTGGTGAAGAATCAAAGAAAATCACCCAGACGCTCTCGAACGATTCTGCACGGCAGGTGCTCGAATTACTCGCTGATAAGCCGATGTCGGCATCGGATATCGCCGGAGAACTGGATATCCCGCTCACAACCGTTAAATACAATCTGGATGCGCTGATCGAGTCAGGGCTCATCACGATCAAGCATACCAAATGGAGCGTTAAGGGGCGTGAAATCAAGATATATGCACCGATACGGAAGTTGATCGTTGTCGTGCCTGACAAAACAGATAAAAAATCAGTTGTCAATATTTTAAAAGGATATCTTGGAGTGCTGCTCGGTGCGATAGGAATATCCGCGATCATCGAGTGGTGGCACCAGCCATTGTTCGTGGGCACACAGTATGCGTTGAAGGACGTAACAGAGGAGACCACAGAACGTGGCATTCCAGCGTCAACTCCTGTCGAGATGCCGCCACCGATGGAGGGTGCACTGCCTGCGCCAGTTTGTGCACCAACACCGGTCAACGTCACCGAAGCAGGTGCGGGCGGTGGTGCGACCGATGTGCTTTCACGTGTGCAGGAAGTGGCTGTGGAGGAAGCGGTTGCAACATGCACACCAACCAGTGCACCTGTGCCGGATGTCATGCTGCCAGTCCCTGAACCAACGCTTATGGCATCGCCTGCCATGAAGGGCATGGGCATGGATATGCCATCGATCGATCTGTCGCAGATGCTCGGAGCCCATCCCGGAGTCTGGTTCTTCTTTGGGTGTATATTCGTGGTGGTGCTTCTTGTGCTGATGGAATATCGGAGGAAAGGGGTTTGAAATCCGAAGATAGCTGCAAATTGTTTCGTAGTTTAAGCAAAACTTAATAGATACTCAATTAAACGCTTGACGGGAACTGCACAGATGCACAGTTCCACACATAACAACAAGGAGGATACAACATGAACAACAGAACAAGATGGATAACCGTATTCCTGCTCGCAGGACTCGTGATCTCGGCTGGACTTGCTTCGGCTTTCTGGTGCCCGGATGCGCCCATGATGCAGCAGACCCCGATACAGCAGAATAAGGTGCTCACCGTATCAGGACACGGAACCGTT
This sequence comes from Methanosarcinales archaeon, assembly GCA_030609345.1. The sequence goes on from JAUWCK010000007.1 coordinate 15,610, forward strand.
GACACATATCCCGACGAGGCGGTGATCCGGCTCGCGGTGGTGACGCTGGCAGAGGACGTGAAGAACGCATCCGATGAGAATTCCGAGAAGATGGATGCAGTGCTTGCCGCGCTTTACGAGATCGGGATATCAGAAGATGATGCTGTGACATCTGGTTATCGAGTACGTCCCAATTACAACCATGGGGGCAGTGATCGGCGAATTGTTAGCTTTCGGGTGCGCAACTCACTGACCGTGACAGTCCGAGATATCGAGGAAATCGGGAATGTGGTCGGTGCAGCGATTTCTGCAGGAGCAAACGAGATCAATGACGTGACATTCACGGTGAGCGATGAACGGCAGGCTGAACTCAGGGAGGAGGCTGTCGCAGATGCTGTTGCGAGAGCTAAAGCTGACGCAGCGTCTGTGGCAGATGCGATGGGTGTGACGATCGTGTGTCCGGTTGAGATCTCGACCACTGGATCACGACTTTCGCCGTACAGGGTGCGTATGGACTATGAGCTTGGATATGGGGGGATGCCAATCCCGGAGGCGACACCGACGGCTGTAGGTCCGCAGATCCTGCCTGGAGACGTGACGGTTTCGGCGCAGGTGACTGTGGTGTACGAGTTCAGGTGAATCGGGCAGTGAATGGAGCGGTTGGATGATGAAGAGAACAACACACAGACTTGGAGCACTGGCAATTCTCGGTATTCTGATTCTATCGAACACGGCATTTGCATGCGTAAATCCAACAGATTCGTTTGCAACAGAGGTTCTGTTGAACAAACCCGGAGTTTCATACAATCTGTCTGGAATGATCGAATCAGATAACGTCATCGTCAAAACAAAGGAAGTCCCTGTCGAGAGCGAGAAGATCGATGGAGTGCCGACACCACAGATGATTATAATCCCAGAGAATAACAGCACAGTGATAACAGGAGCAGTAAGTGCGGGAGAGCCAGTGGAGACGCGAACCGAACTCGATCGAATCATCTATCGCTCACATCACAATCCGAATGTTGCGGTGATTCTTTCAGAAGATAGTTGGTAAGGCTCATAACATCGCTTACATCAAAAAGCTCAACACATCGTTTACACTCCAAGTGTAAGTTAGGCTCGACACATCGTTTACATTTCTCATTTTAGAACATCACCTCGAACTCCTTCACAGCCTCATCAATCCGGTACTCATGAACCCTGACAATGCCCGCCGCTTCCACATTCTTCTCCCGATAGTAGACCCTCAGTTGTTCGTCTTTTGTGTCGATGGTAGCCCACACATATTCATGCGCCAATGATTTATCAACGTCGAAATCCTCATTCAGTACACTGATTGTTCCGTTCTCCTTCACCTGCCGTATAAAGTGCACTTT